>JAGHBZ010000354.1 GCA_021160705.1 Candidatus Sumerlaeota bacterium | reverse complement strand
GTGCAAGTCCCCCCTGTCGCATATTTGTAAAATAGAAGAATATAAAATTAAGGAGGATATTGGCAATCAGCGCTACACTGGCTGATTTGACAGGCGTGATTAAATCCTGACGCGCATAATAGACCGGGGTCAGCAACCGATGTATGGCAATTGGCAGGAGTCCCAGCGAATAAAAAATCAGTGCATAATATGTCTTGCCAGTTGCGATTGCAGTCCAGCGTCCTCGTTCAAACAGGATTTCAATTATTGGGTGTCCGAGAACAAGCAATCCAACTGTAGCGGGCAGAAAAATTACTATAATCAGATTTATGGTGTAATTGATAAGTGTCCGCAACTCGTTCACATCGTTGGTAATTACCTTCTTGCTCAAGGAGGGGAGCACCGCTGTGGACAATGATGCAGCAAATAATGCTAACGGGAATTGAATGAGACGATTGCTAAATCGTATATACGTTGGAGTGCCGGGTCCCATCCAGTTAGCAAAATTTAAATCTACCAGGATATTTAGCTGGACAATTGCCAGCCCAAAAAGTGCAGGTAACATCATTTTTATCAACTCCACCAGCTGCGGGTCTTTCAGATTGATGATGAATACATAATGAAATCCCCTTTTTAAAAGCGGTGGTATCATTATCCCCACTCTAACTACCGCCCCGAGCATAACCGCAATTGCCAGCACGTAAACGAATTTTTCTGGCGCAAACCTGATAAAAACTAAACCGACAAAAATGATAGATAAATTGAGTACCACGGAACCGAGAGCTGGTGTAGTAAAATGCCGATGGCTGTGTAGGACGCCCATTATTAGACTGGCAAGCGCCAGAAAAAGTACGTAAGGAAACATAATCTTTGTCAGGGTGGTACCCAGATGGAGATACTGCAATTCGCCTTTTACAATGTATTTTAGACCGCCAAATGCTGAAAAAATATACCCGGAAAAAAACACCCCCAGTACGGTCAATAAAAATGTAAATAGAAAGAAGACGTTCAGTGCATTGCTCACAAATCGCCACGCAGATTCCTGTCCAGACTGATGTTGCCGTTTTGTATACACCGGCACAATAAACGCAGATAATGCGCCTTCACCCAGCACGCGGCGTGTTAAGTGAGGTATCTCAAATGCAATCTGAAAACAGTCATTAATGTAGCCCGCACCCAGTACACCAGCAATCACGGCATCGCGCACAACCCCCAGTATTCGACTGAACATAGTAATTATGCCAATGAGTCCAGCTGAACGAACTATGCTCTGTTGCTCCGACATAACCTTTAGATACGCTTGTCTTCGTAAAGTTGGAAGAACAAAATAACCTTGCATTCATAGGTCTCAATTTGCCAGAAAAAAAATATCTATTGTTCCGAACGTACCATAAAATAGATACCACCTTAATGAAAAAATAGAAGTCGTCTTGACAAGAGGTTGTGGCAACGTATAGATTGTGTTCAATTTCCGAAACGTATTTAAGGAGTTTTTGTTAAATAGCGCAGGAGGCGAGGATGAATAAGAATACCGAACGTCCTATTGATGTAATAGTCGCTGGACATATCTGTCTTGATTTAATTCCCACATTTCCGGGTACTGGTGTAGATTATCAGGAGTTGTTCAGTCCGGGTAAATTGGTAAAGGTCTCCGAGCTTGTTACTTCTACTGGTGGTCCGGTCTCCAACACCGGGCTGGCTCTGAAAAAATTAGGCATCAAGGTAGCACTTATGGGCAAAGTAGGAACTGACTTTATTGGTGATGGGATAATAAGTCGTCTTCGGGAGGAGGGACTTGATGAAGGTATGAGGATTGTTGTGGGAGAGAGCTCATCGTATACAATAGCAATTGCACCACCCGGGATAGACCGAATGTTTCTTCATAATCCTGGTGCAAACGACACATTTGGGTTTGCGGATGTAGATTTTGATTTAGTTGAAAAAGCCAGGGTGTTTCACCTGGGCTATCCGCCATTAATGGAGCGAATGTATAGCGATGACGGACGTGAGATGATGGATATTTTCTGGAAAGCCAAAGAGCTGGGCACCACCACATCGCTGGATGTAGCATTGCCAGACCCGACTTCCCCAGCTGGCAAAGTTGACTGGCGAATTATTCTGAAGAACGTCTTGCCCTGGGTAGACATCTATTTGCCAAGCCTTGAGGAGACACTCTATATGCTTGACAGGGATGCATTCTTTAAGAAGAAAGAGCAGGCTGGCAAAAGCGATATGCTCGATTTCTTTACTCCAGATGAGGTCTCTGCACTGGCAGATGAGCTGCTCCAGATGGGTCCTCCAATAGTTGGGTTGAAAGCAGGGCATAGAGGATTCTACCTACGGACGTCAACCAAGGAACATCTCGAAAAAATAGGCGTTGCAAAACCCGGTAATTTCAATACCTGGGTAGAGCGAGAGCTCTGGTCACCGAGTTTCCACGTAGAGAAGTTCGCTGGTGCAACGGGTTCTGGCGACTCCGCCATTGCCGGGTTTCTGGCTGCGTATCTTCGTGGTTTGAGTATTGAGACTACGCTACAATATGCCACTGCAGTAGGAGCTAATAACGTTACTGCGCCTGATGCACTCAGCGGAATAAAGGACTGGGAGACCACCACACAGCAGATTAAGGACGGCTGGGCACATAATCCGCTTGAGCTTGACCAGTTCCCTGGTTGGCGGTTGGATGAAGACTACGGTATCTGGCTCGGACCAGGTGATAAAAGCAAGTAGTGTTCTGACATATTTGTTGACACTTCCTATTATATTCATATATAAATTCTTATGGAGTGAGGCATAAGATGAAAGAAAAGGATGAGAATAGAGGGGGCAAAGAAATGAGTAAATTGGTCTATGTGCTGGATGACGAAGAGGCGGTCTGCGAGATAATCCGTATTGTGCTTGAGAGTCGTGGGTATAGCGTAGCAACCGCCGATGATGGCGAAAAAGGTCTCAAGATGATAAAAGAGAAAAAACCTGATATTTTAATCGTTGATTTGAAAATGCCCAAACTTAATGGATACGAGCTTATAAGCCAGCTCAAACTCAATCCTGAGCTGGCTGATATTCCCATAATTGTTATTACCTCACTTACAACGGAGAGTGAACATTCCGACGAGGAGTGGCGAGAAAAGATGGGTGTACAGGACTTTATCTCTAAGCCCTTTGAGCCACTTGAGTTGGTTGAACGTATAGAAAAAATCATTGGAAATAATACCAAATCTCCGGAGTGAAAAGTTGTACCCTGAAAGAATCTTCCAATCAAAACAATAAGATACCGTTAATTCTTATTAAGTCTTTCTGGTGAAAAATAGGCGAAATTAAAAAATAATTGAGTGACCCGAGAATTATATACTATTATTCTTTTATTGAATTTATTTATCACGTCGCACAATAGAGAAAGATGAAGATAGGACTCTTACGTGTAAGACTTCTGATTTCACCCTGTCCTTCACTTAAAGCAAAACGGAGTATTGTCAAGCGATATATAAATAGGTTACGCCGTGAATTCAATGTAAGCGTTGCGGAAATTGATAACCATAACCAGCGGCATATCTGCTGTCTGGGAATTGTCGCCATTTATCGCCTGAGTAAAAATGTGGAGCACACATTTCGCCGGATTGTCGAGATTTTCGAATACTCTCCTGATGTTCAACTCCAGGATTACATCATTGAGATTATTTAGTGACCTCAGGGGCAATACAAGAATTTAGTTTTTGTGTTTTGCGTCCATTCAGTGGAGACAATTTTGATTCTATGATAATTACCTGCGGAGTGTATGAAGTGAAGCCAGGAATGAGCACGTCTTTACCCGAAAAGAAAAAAATGAAAATAGCCATACAATCCGCAGGAAGGCAATATTTATAAAATTTTTCAACGGATATAACGGATATTTTGTGCCTACGGTGTATTTTCTCAACGGAAGATAAATTTATAATCTTGAGGAATGAGATATTATAGCTCAATTCCTTCTTTTACAGCCCGACTCACAATTCCAATTTGCTTTTTTTTCTTTTCAAATTCTTCGGGTGTATAACACAAAGGCTCTATATCTAAAGGATAATGATTCCAGAACTCATACATCATTGCAATTCTCTTGGTGAAGAAGATGCCCTGAAATCTGGCGAGACAAGAATGATGTCATAATCACTTTTTTTTAAATGTTCGCCTTTAGCCCGGCTTCCAAAAAAAATAGCTTTTTCTATTCTGAACTTTTTTCGTACCTTTCTTAAGAAATCTTCTATTTTTGGGTCTGTTTTTTTACCCATTTTATTACCTTTGAGGCGGTTTTATAGTGTCTATTTGCAGAATAAAGCATCACAATTTTTATGTTGGACATTTTTCACTCTTTTATGTTGAAGCGTCAAGCACTTTTTAATTTCTTTCTTTAGAGAGAGGTTGAGGCAAACTCAAATACCTATTGGATTCCGGATGGTCTTTGGTTCAATCATCTGGAGGGTTTATCAGAGTCATTATCCGTGGTATTGGACTCAGGGGTGTAGTCGGCATCGTAAGCAAGCAGGCGATGACACCTATCGCAGAAAACAATCTCCTGGGCAAGATGAACCTGAACCAGGCGCTGCGGAAGAAGTTGCATAAAACACCCACCACAGGAGCCATTAACCACAGGCACTACCAGTTCGCCCAAATATCGTTCGTGAAAAGTCTCGTAAAAGTCCTTTAATTCATCTGGAATCCGGGCTATTAATTCGTCTCGTTTTTTATTCAGCGTATTGTAGTGGTGTTTCAGTTTTTCAATTTTTTCTTTGATTGCTCTGGACTCAGCTTCTGCTTTTTCTTCGGCGAGTTTAACTTTTTCTTTTTGTTCTTGAATTTTTTTATTCAGTAATTCCTCTTCATCTAATAGTTGCAGGATTTTATCTTCAAGTTTATCAATTTGCTGTTCAACCAGGGCAATTTCGTGCTGAAGTGCGTGCATTTCTTCATTTGTTCTCACATCTACTTGTTGCGAAAGGAACTTGCGTTTTTTCTCCTCCGCCTCTTTCAAATCCATCTCTTTATGACGGCGCTCTTTTAAAGTTTCTTCATACTTATGCTTGAGTGAAAGTACCTGTTCACGTTGCTCTTCAAGTGAGGTGGCTATCTCGGTGAGTTTGGCGGGAAGCGAATTAATTTCGGTTTTCAAATTTCGGAGTTTTACATCCAGCTCTTGAAGGTCTATTAATAATTGAATTTCAGGTTTTAATTTAAGTTTTTGCTTACCCTCTTGATTGTTCATCTTTTTTAGCTGCGGCGGATAAAGCAGATTTATCCGAAAAGTTTTTTGAGTTATCCTGACGGGTTATAAACACGCCTATTTGTCGATATTTTTTAAACCGTTCATTGATAAGCTGGTCTACAGATTTTTGCATCAGGCGTTGAAGATGAGAACTCAGTGCTTTATAAACATTTTGGAAAGCCACTTCGGGGTCACGGTGGGCACCGCCAAGCGGTTCAGGGATTATTTCATCAATGACTTTCAATTCTAACAGGTCATTGGCAGTGAGTTTAAGAGCTTCAGCAGATTGCGGCGCCATAGCACGGTCTCGCCACAGGATGGAAGCACATCCTTCAGGAGAAATCACACAATACCAGGCGTTTTCCATCATCAGGACAACATCGCCCAGCCCCACGCCCAGAGCACCACCACTTGCGCCTTCGCCAATAATGACAACAATAATCGGCACCTGCAGAGTGAACATTTCTTTTATATTGTATGCAATGGCTTCAGCCTGTCCACGTTCTTCAGCCCCAATACCCGGATAAGCGCCCGGAGTATCAATGAAGACAATTATCGGAAAGGAGAATTTATCAGCCAGTTTCATAATACGTAGTGCTTTGCGATAGCCCTCAGGGTGCATCATCCCAAAGTTGCGACGCAGATTTTCTCGGGTGTCTTTGCCTTTTTGCTGTCCAACAACGGCGACAGGTATGTTTTCAAAATGAGCAAGTCCGCAGACCACTGCCGGGTCATCGGCAAATTTTCTATCGCCGTGAAGTTCAGTCCAGTCGGTAAAAATAGCATTAATATAATCCAATGAACGAGGTCGTGCGATGTGGCGAGCAAGTTGGACTCGTTGCCAGGCAGTTAAATTTCCATAGATGTTTTTTTTTGTCTCTAAAAGTTTCTCTCTTAAATTAGCAATCTCTGCAAGTGTCTCCGGGGTTTTCTCTGACAAAGATTGTAATTCACTGAGTTTCTCTTCCAGTTCAGCTATAGGTTTCTCAAAATCATAAATCATTAACGACATATAGTTTCACACTCCTCACTAAATCTCACCCCATTGAAACGCAAAATAATAACCCAGCATACAATCACTTCTCAGCGAAGGTCAACACTTTTTCACCCTCCACATTTTCCACCAAATCGGTAATTAACTCATCATCAATAGATACATAAAATGTCCTACCCGCCTGGATAGTAATCTCGCCGGCACCGGGTTTCTCCACCACAAGTCGAACACGTTGTCTACCTTTATGGCGTTCAAGGATATTTTTGATTTGGTCTAAAAATGTATCAGTCACCACATAGAGGGGAAATTTAATTTCCAGTGAATAAGCTTTTTGTTTACGTAGTTCTTCAGGCGTTTTAACCTCAAGCACCTGAATTTTATGGACATCATTGCGAGTATTAACCCTGCCTCTAAACCAGAGCACTGCGTCTTCGGTTAACAGGTTTTTATACTTTTCATAAGCATTTGCAAAAACAATCAATTCTACTTTTCCTTCATAATCCTCCGCCTCCACAAAGGCAATGGAATGTGTGTATTTATCAAACTTAGTGGAGATTTTATTGATGACGCCAATATACGTTACCTCTTCATTAGGTTTCTTCAAGCGAAGATTTTTGCTGGTCACATTCGTAAATGAATTAATGTCCGCAACATACTTGTCGAGTGGATGGCCTGTTACATAAAATCCCAACAAAGATTTTTCGTACTGGAGTTTTTTCTTGAGTTGCCAGTCCGGAACATCAGGGAGGAGTTCTTCCTGTAGTGAAGGCTGACGTTCACCCAGCAGGTCAAATAATGAGGATTGTCCAGCGGCGCGGTCGCGTTGTCTGCCGGTAGCGAGCTCCAGTGCACGAGGCAATGCCGCTAATAGTTGGGGGCGTGTAGCACCAAGTGAATCAAATGCGCCGCATTTAATCAGTGCTTCAATCATACGACTGTTCACAGCGCCACCAACAGTGCGGTTGCAAAAATCATACAGCGATTTAAACGCCCCTCCTGCCTTGCGTATTTTGATAATTGATTCAACTGCGCTCTCGCCAACGTTTTTCACCGCAGCCAATCCGAAGCGAATATGATTGCCTACCACCGTAAAGTCAGCGAATGATTCATTAATATCAGGGGGATATATCCGGATACCCATTTCCTTACAGACGCTAAAATAATGAGCCATTTTTTCCATATCACCCATATCAACGCTCATTAAGGACGCCATAAATTCCACAGGGAAATGTGCTTTTAGGTATGCGGTTCTAAACGTAACCACGGCATAGGCGGCACTATGAGACTTATTGAACCCATATCCAGCGAAATATTCCATCTGGTCAAAGATTTTCTGAGCTACGGTCTGGTCTATACCTTTTTCCACCACACGGCTAATGAACTTAGATTTTTGTGCAGCCATCTCCTGCATTTTTTTCTTTCCCATAGCACGCCGAAGCACATCCGCTTCGCCCATAGTAAATCCCGCCATAACGTTGGCTATTTGCATAACCTGTTCCTGATAGAGGATAATCCCGTAGGTCTCCTTTAAGATGGGCTCAAGTAAAGGATGGTCATAAATGATTTCCTTCTTACCGTGTTTGCGGTCAATGAAATCACTGACCAGACCACTCTGCAAGGGTCCGGGTCGGTATAATGCCAGAAGCGCTATAATGTCTTCAAAACACTCAGGTCTAAGTCGCCTAACCAGTTCAGTCATCCCGGTACTCTCAAGTTGAAACACACCGGTGGTCTTGCCCTCCTGAAGCATCTGGTAGGTCTTCTCGTCATCTAAGGGAATCTTTTCCCAGTCAATTTCTATTCCCCTGGTCTTTCTGATTTTTTCAACAGTGCGGTCAATAATTGTCAAATTCTTTAGACCAAGGAAATCCATCTTAAGGAGTCCGATTTCCTCTACCTCATACATATCAAATTGTGTGGCAATCTCGTCTTCAGTGGCAGGTTTATAAAGAGGCACAACCTCGGTAAGGTCTCTGTCGGCAATAACCACACCAGCGGCATGAATGGATGGATGTCGGACATTTCCTTCAACTGCCATAGCAATATCCAACAAACGTTTTATTTGCGGGTCATTGTTATACATATCTCTGAGTTCTGAAACACTGCGGAGTGCTTGTCTAATATCCAGGCGTTCAGGGACTAATTTAGCGGTTCTGTCAGAAACCGCAAGTGGTATACCCAGAGCGCGACCAACGTCTCTGATTGCGTTTCTTGCTTTCATAGTCCCAAAAGTAATTATCTGAGCCACACGACGATTCCCGTATTTACGTCGGACATAGTCTATCACCTGGGGTCGTTTCTCATAGCAAAAATCAATGTCAATATCAGGTAGACTCACACGTTCAGGATTAAGAAACCGCTCAAAGAGTAGTCCATTTGCAATAGGGTCAACGTCAGTTATCCCCAGTGCATACGCCACCAGACTGCCAGCAGCTGAACCCCTTCCCGGCCCTACTGGTATATTGTTTTCCTTTGCGAAGCGCACGAAATCCCATACTATCAAAAAATAAGAATCAAATTTCATACGATTAATGATGCTAAGTTCTGTCTCCATTCGTTCAAGATAACGCTGGTCTAATTTTTTAAACCGCTGTCGGAGTCCTTGCTCTACCAGACGGCGTAGATATTGTTTAGGCGACTGACCATCGGGTGGAGTAAATTCAGGCAATAGCCGTTGCCCTAACGGTATTTCTACGTTGCACATTTCAGCGATTGCAATTGTATTATGGAGCGCTTCTTCTGCCTCACTGCCAAATAATTGCCACATCTCCTCTGCTGACCTTAAATAGAACTGGTCGCTGTTAAAGCGTAGACGATTTTTGTCCTGCACGGTTTTCCCTGTCTGAATACACATAAGAATATCTTGCACAGGTGCATCAGCGCGTTCAATATAGTGGCAGTCATTGCTCGCCACGAGCCTGACATTATGCTTTTTTGCCAGACGCACCAGACCGCGATTGACCCTCTTTTGCTCTGGTAGTCCCTGGTCCATTAACTCAAGAAAAAAGTTCTCACGCCCCAATATGTCCAGGTACGACTCAAGCCAATGGCTGGCTTTGCGTTCATTGCCTTCGTTGATGGCTTCTGGAATTGCGCCTTTCATACAACCAGATAAGCCTATTATTCCTTTGTTATGTTGTGCCAGTATCTCAAGGTCGATTCTTGGTTTATAATAATGACCTTCTAAATAAGCGAGCGATGATAACTTGGCAAGATTGGTATACCCCTCATTATTTTTTGCCAGCAAAATGAGATGATTTGAGGCACGCTTCTCATCCATACTACGGTCAAATCGCGTGGTCGGTGAAATATAAAATTCCTGCCCTATAATTGGTTTTATACCGTATTTTCTGGCGGTCTTGTAAAACTTAATAACGCCAAACAAATTCCCGTGGTCAGTAATTGCCAGTGCGGGAAAACCCATCTCCTGTGCCTTACTACACAATTGCCCAATCTTACACGCACCATCCAGCAGGCTATATATAGTATGCACGTGCAAATGAACGAATTGCTTTTTATTGCTCATACTCAGTCTCACTCCCTATCACTATGGGTAATTGCTAAAATTCTTATTTTTTTCTGCCACGTGGCAAAATAGTTTTTATCTCAAAATTTTCAATATGTCGGTGCTCGTCAGGGTGTAAAGTTATTCTACTTTTATATTGTTTTGCGAGTCGTTTTAACGTCGCACTAAACTTTTGTTCAATGTAGTTATATAATTCAGTGTTAAGCACTACCTCTATGATAACGCTATTTTTTGCGTGTGCCTCAAGATGGTCAATAATTTCATACTTAATCTTGCGCCAGAGCTCTGATTTACCGAGTACCTGTCCTGAACCTTTACAATAAGGGCAATCCTCAAAGATGAGTTTTTTCAGGCTCTGTCCAGTGCGTTTTCTCGTCAGTGAGAGTAGCCCGAACTCAGCAAATTTGGCAACAAAAGAGGTCGCCCGGTCTTGTTTCATCAGCTGAGTAAATCGTTGCCAGACTTTCTCGCGGTCGGCACTCTCCTCCATATCAATAAAATCAATAACAATCAGCCCACCAATGTCACGCAATCGGAGTTGCCGGGCAATACTCTCCGCCGCCTCCAGGTTGGTCGTTAGGATAGTTTCTCTGGGACTCTTTTTCCCAACGAAACCCCCGCTGTTAACATCAATTACTGTCATCGTGGAGAGCTCATCAATAATCAAATACCCCCCGCTACGAAGTCGCACCGTTCGTCGTAATGCCTGCTCAATCTGCTTCTCCACATTATACTTTTCAAAAATATTTAAGGGCGACCTATCAAGTACTACACGCTCAACAAGCGACGGTAGATAAAGACGAAGTAAACGACGGAGTCTTTTATACTCGGCACTTGAATCAACAATAATTTCATTAATTTTATCACTAAAAACATCTCGCACCAAACGATTAATAACGTCCTGCTCGTTGTACAGGAGTGCGGGAGCTGATTTCGAGCGTGCACGACGCCATATAGAAGCCCAACGTTTTCGCAAAATCGCTACGTCGTGGAAAATTTCATCTGCATTGTGTTGTGATGCAGCAGTCCTTACAATAAATCCTGCCAGGTTGCGTCGCGGAACTTTTATGATTTCCTTCAGTCTAATGCGCTCTCCAGTGTCGCGGATTTTTCGACTTACACCACCACCAAATCTGTTAAACGGTAGCATCACCAGGTATCGACCGGGCAACGCTATATTTGCTGTTACTCGTGGGGGTTTTGTTCCTATGGCTGATTTCTTTACCTGTACAAGCAACTCCACGCCAGGTTTTAATATCTCTTCTATGGAGACCTCTTTATTATCCTGGCTTGCCTTTTTATCCGCACTCTTCCTATGCGATAATAAGCGCCGAAAGATTCCTTTCTTTTTCCTGGACATTTTTTCCAGCAGTTCTCCGGGAATATCGGAAAAATGCAAAAAGGCATTCTTCTCCAGCCCAATGTCTACAAATACCGCCTGCAATCCTGACACTACATTCACTACTCTGGCTTTATAGATATTTCCAACGATGTTCCGCTCCTGTAAACGCTCAATATGGAGCTCCACCAGTTTCTCATTTTCAAGTAGAGCAACACGAATCTCTTCTTCTTCGCGGTTTATGATTACTTTTTCAGACATAATTATAACACCACAATAAAGCGTCTTAAAGATTACCCGGGTTGATTAAGTGTGTCTCAGGAGATTCCAGCAAACTTAAGGTATTTAATCTTTTATCTTACAAGCGATAATTT
>JAGHBZ010000207.1 GCA_021160705.1 Candidatus Sumerlaeota bacterium | reverse complement strand
GCATTATAGAATCCTAATTGTTGTGCTCTGAGTGTAAACGTCACTTTTTTTGTTTCGGCTGGTTCAAGGGTAATTCGCTTAAATCCTTTTAGTTCTTTCACTGGTCTCGCCACACTCGCAACAACGTCGTGGATATATAATTGCACTACCTCATCACCCTTATAAGAGCCGGTATTTGTCACATCTACACTGATGGTAACGCTCCCTCTGGTGCTAATCTTCTTCGGGGATATTCGCAAATTGCTGTATTCAAAAGTTGTGTAGCTCAGTCCATAACCAAAAGGGAACAATGGCGTTCCACTCATATCAACGTAATCGTAGCCACGTCCAGTAGGAAGATGATTGTAATACAGGGGGAGTTGACCCACAGAACGAGGAAATGTAATGGGCAACTTACCCCCGGGCGTATAATCGCCAAATAAAACATCTGCAATGGCAGTGCCGCCTTCTTCGCCCGGATACCAGGCTTCCAGTATCGCGCTGACCTTATCTATCCAGTTCAACATTGTAATAGCACTCCCATTAATCAGCACAACGACCACTGGCACACCAGTATCAGCAACTGCCTTAATCAGTTCCTCCTGAACGCCCGGTAAATCAAGATTTGCACGGTCTTTGCCCTCGCCTTCTGTCTCATCAGAATTACCCATACATAACACTGCCACTTCACTCACCCGGGCAATCTTAATTGCTTCCTGGAAACCATCCCGCGATGTATCACACACTTTACATCCTTCAGCGAACCGCACCCTTGTTCGTTCAGATACTTTATTCCGAATACCCTGCAGGGGGGTGACGATTTTATCCTTTGTATAATGAGCCCAGCTATAGCCACCCAGGCGTATTTCATCTGCGTTTGGTCCTATCACCGCAATGGATTTAAGTTTCGGCGAAAGCGGAAGGAGGTTCCCATCATTCTTTAACAGCACAATTGATTCTCGTGCCATCTTGAGCGCTATTGCCCGATGTTCAGGACAATCAGAAATCTCAGCTGCGTACGTCGGGTCAACGTAAGGCTCATCAAATAACCCAAGTAGAAACTTTACCCTTAGTATACTGCTTACCGCTCTATCTATTGCTTTTTTAGAGACGCGCCCAGACTTAGCAGCTTTCAGGAATTCTCGCCCGAAACAGTCCGGGCTCGGCAGTTCCATATCCAGTCCTGCCTCCAGTGCTTTTATTCCTGCTTCTGCCTTTGTCTTCGCTACATTGTGTTTTTCCATAATCCCCAGCACTGAACCATAATCTGAAACCACAAAGCCCCTGAACTTCCATTCCTTTCTCAGAACATCGGTAAGAAGCCATCTGTGGCAGGAACACGGTACACCATCATAAGAATTGTAAGCAGACATTATAGACCACGCATCAGACTCCTTCACAGATGCCTCAAAAGCAGGCAGATAAATCTCTCGCAATAATCGTTCTGAGAAGTGGATGGCATTGCTGTCTCTACCGCCGTCGCCAACAAAATTTGCAACAAAATGCTTCGGGGTAGCAACGACCTTCTGACTCTGAAGACCACGCACGAACGCCACAGCCATCCGTGATGTCAGATACGGGTCCTCGCCATAAGTCTCCTCTGTTCTGCCTGCCCGCACGTCACGGGCTATATTGACCGTGGGACTGAGGAGTTGCCTGATACCCCTTGCTTTTGCTTCTTTGCCAATGATTTGTGCCACCTGTTCCACAAGCTCAGGCGCCCAGCTGCTTGCCATCCCAATGGCTTGAGGAAAACTCGTGGCGCCATTACAGAGTAACCCGTGCAGACCTTCGTCGTGTATAAGCACAGGAATTCCTGACCGTGTTTTTTCAAGAGCAGTATGCTGGATTTCGTTAGATTTCTCCGCTGCATCCTCTGGGGGCAAATCTCTCAGGAGAATCGCCATCCCACCCCAACCTATTTTCCTCATAATCTTCTCTGCAGAAAGATTTTTCACCGCCTCAATTTTCTCTTCAAGTGACATATTAAAATACGTCTCCCAACCGCTTAAGGCATTTACCCAGAAGTAAACTCTGAGCTGGTCAATCTTTTCTTCAAGCGTCATCCGGGAAAGCAAATCTTTTACCCTCTTCTCAACTGGCAAATTAGGATTTTTATAAGAGTTGGTGAAACTTTTTTGCTGACTTTTTGTGCGGGCTGACTTTCTTCGCCGAGTTAATTTAGAATTTGCTGATTTTTGCGAAAACATTTTTTTCCTCCTTGTGTCATAAATCTCAAACATAAACCCTTTCAATAATTGTAAGAAAAAATCAACTGTATTTCATTCGGCAAGGAATAGCCACAGAAAGCGGCGCCCGTAATTCGTGAAGCGAGGGTCGTGAAACAAATAACATTATTCGGTCATAAAAGCAGACAAATTCAGCTCACGCTAAATCTCACCGGGCTGGGTATACCCTGCTTTGCAAATAAGTTCATACTTTCCCTTTCGTCTACATTCACTCTGAATCGTGCTTTCTCTTCACCCTCCACGACCCACCGCCATCCACTTACCCAGAATTCCCTAAAATAAAGAGTTGAACTCTAACCTTCCCACGTTTCTGTAATCAACTCTCTCGCAGAGGCGCAAATAACATTTCCTTTTTGAAATTTAATAGACAAAATTTGTAAACGCTCTATTTCTTTGATATAGTTTCGAAGGAACGACCTGTATGTAGCCTCGGTGCGTCTGCACCGGGATTAATGGTAATAAAAAACATAACTTAAATATCCCCTTGATTTGTCGTCCCACTTTCTTTGAAACGTTTCAAATTCAATTATAATTTTACTTGTTTAAGACAGGTGAGATGGATTATAACTTTATAGTTTATTAGTTAGATAGATTGCTCTGAATTGACAGCGGTGAGTCGGGAACAAATAAAAGTCCTGTATCTGACGCCAAGTGTAAAACTATTAGGAGCGCGGCGGAGTTTGCTTGCGCTGGTGAAAGGACTATCCGAGGAGTTTGAGCCGGTAGTAGTCTGTCCTTCAGAGGGGGGGCTCGCTGAGGAGCTTCGTAAAGCAGGTGTGACGACATTCCGTATCCCTCTATATCAGTGGCGAAAGGGCAAGTATCTTGTGCATCGTTATTTTTCGGTCAGGCGTCTGGCGAACCTCATCCATCAAATCTCCCCGCACATAATCCACTGCAATGAATTCTATGTTATGCCATACGCAGTCAAATCCAGTCGTGGGTTGCGGATTCCCATTGTGAGCCATATTCGACTTAATGTGAGCAAAAATTACATCAAGAAGTATTATCTCCACAAAGCGGATAAATTAATCGTGGTTTCCCAGGCACTGGCAAACAAATTGGCAGAGACTGAGTTGAGCGAGCGGACTGTGGTTGTCTACAATGCAATTGACCCCACAGACTTCTCATTGCCAGAAAATAGCAGTGAGTTCCGAAAAGAGATAGGGGTATCTGGTACCACGCTTCTGCTGGGACAGGTCGCCGGGATTGAGCCACGAAAACGCCAGCATATTACTCTCAGGGCTGCGCGAAAGGTAGTGGACAGGTTCGCAGATGTACACTTCGTCTTCGTCGGCAACCCCAGACCGGAACACCAGTCATATTTTAATGAACTTCGGACAATTGCAAAAAATCTTGGTATCGCTGATAAGGTCTCTTTTATTCCGTTTCGCACGGATATTGCACCTGTGTACTCTGCACTTGACATTAATCTCCTTGTAAGTTCAGGCGAAGGGTTCGGGAGAACTATAATAGAGGCAGGCTATCTCGGCGTGCCAAGTATCGGGACGCATAGTGGTGGAATTCCTGAACTAATTGAGGATGGAGTGACCGGATGTCTGGTCAATCTGGATGATGTGGATGAGCTGAGCGAAACTATTCTGAGTCTGGCATTTGATGCGGAGAAACGTCGCCGAATGGGAGAATCAGCACGAAAACTCGTTGAGCAGAAATTCTTGCCCCCTGCTCATTGCGAGAAAATCCAGACAATTTATCGGGAACTGTTGAACCGCTAAATAATAAGAAGACTTTACAGCCTTCGGTCGGATTCTATAGCACAGATAAAAAACACAAACTCAATGTGGAGAACTTTAGTGATTCTGAGGTCTGACTAAATTTGCTCTTTGAACTGGGGGAAGAGGTCTTCAATAAATACTTCTTTGCCACCCTCTTCCCTGAATAGTTTTTTGCCATCTTTTAGATAATTTTTAAGCAAGTTCTGAAGCAAGGCGATGGCTAAATTTAAGGATTGCCATGAATCAACCCCAACAGCGTCGTGAAGATTTTTGTATAAACCATCTAAAGCCACCGGACAACCCCAGGATGTAGCATCAATCTTATAAGGTTTCCCAATGGCAATTCTGAGTGGTTGCCTCTCACCGGTTGGAGTTAAAGAAAACAACTTTATCTCTGCAATGCACTCTTTCATTTCTCTAACATTTTTCTCCATTTCATCCAATCGTGGGGTTTTATAAAACAAATGTTACAAAGTGTTCTCAATGGCTGAGGGGAAATAGCGGTAGAAATATTGTTTTTGATACTGACGCACCAGCTCCATAGCCCACTCAGGTGGTTCAGCGGAGTGGTCAGAGAGACTTAGAGTTTCCCTGGCATTTTCATCGTAAGAAATCCGCAGAGATTGCCCTTTCTCTATTAAAACCACTCTTTTATTTACCTCAGCACGAAGCTTCCCACGAAGGACTACTATCTCATCCATAGAAGGGCTGGTCTTTATACCAAATACGGTTCCGGTAATTGTAACACGTGAATGAGGCGTTTGAATAGTGAACCCCGCGGCCTGTTTTCCGGCAAATGCCCAGAGTTCACCTTCCTTAAACCTGAGAGTCCGCCCATTTTTAACCGTACCCACGCTCCCTGAACGCACGATTATCTGTAAGCTGCCATTGCGCATTTTCAGCATAGCAAACTCATTTTCTTTTAACTCAAATCTCCTGTTGCCGCGAAAACTTACTTCTTCCCACTGAGAGAGTCCGGGCGATTGCCCTTCAGCCGACTCAAGACGAAGGAGCTCCATCTGGGTTATCTGGGATGAGCTGAATAACTGCCAGATGACTACAATAAACAACGCCATCAGAAGTGAGGCAAACACCGGCACAGGACGTATTATTGGACAACGAAGAAACGCAAAGGGGAGCAATACTTTCCGACGGTGCGTACTATTATTATGACGTTCCCTGCCGAAGCGCTGTTTCCATCGTTCCCAGAATGTATCATAGAATTCAGGCAAGTGGGGCACTCTGCGAGATTCCCACTCAGCCTTACTTATGCGGGTAATAAACCTTTCAAAGTCCTGCATTTCCTTGCCTGGATATTTATGTTTTTCATTCATAGAAAATCCTCTGCCGAGTATCCTTGCTTTTCAAAAAATTGTCTTAAACTGATAAGAGAACGCTGAATCTTAACGCCTACCGTGCCAAGGGGCATTCCCATTGCACGGGATACTTCTTTTAGACTCAGACCCACAAAATAACGCAGGATAATCAGCTCAGCGTCTTCATATTTTAGCTGATTTAGCCCGCTGAGGAGGATTTGTCTGGCTTCACGTAATTGATAATCCTTATCAGGCTGGCTCTGTGATGAATCTGTCTGTTCGTGTAACCGCGCTGCATCTGTTTCACTTAATGGGACTTCAGAGGTATATCGTTTTTTTCGCAACTCCTGCATCAGGACGTTTCTGGCGATGGTGTATAGCCAGCCTTTAAAGTTATCATTCCGACGAAAATCCCGACGTCGCTGATAGACTCGCAAAAATACCTCCTGAGCGAGTTCCTCTGCCAAATCATAATTATGTGTAAAGAACGAAATAAAACGTATAATTTCTGAAGCATACCGCTTGACTATATCATCAAATGTCGTTGGGTTTCCGTCATAAAACTTTTGCAGTTCCTGGGGTGAAAATTTCACCTTTTTCCCCTGACATTACTAAATACTATGTCGACACAGCATCCTCGTGCCTCATACAAAACAGAATTAATATTTTACTGGTTTTGCCGTGTCGACATTTAATATTTATTAGTCTACTGATTTATCCTGATTAACTCAATGATTGCCTGGTCTAACAACAAAGAAATATCTTCATCGTCGGCATCAAAGTGGATAATGTCAAAGGCAGCAGTAAGATAATCGTCGTCCGGAGGCGTAGTATCTTCGGGTACTTGATAGTAGAGCTCATAACAGGCAGGCTCGGCACTCGGGCTATATCGGGCAGGACCTACACTTGTTGAGATAAGCCCAACACCTAATTGAGCTGCCACATCCATCAATCTAAGCCGCATAGTAGGTACAACGTGTGGGTCAGTCGCATCGCTCTTAACAATAAATCGTGCACGATAGAGCTCCGTGCCGGTAAGAACTGCGTCGGGCAATTCAGCACTCCAGTAGCCAAAGTTGCCGAGTCCCTGTGGTTTTAGTGCCAGACAATTATCCACAAGGCTTCCGAGAGGTTCTGAGAAAGTCGGCTCTGCATTGTGATATATCCAGCCCTCAGATGAACCGTCAAAGGTGAAATTATACACCGTATTGAGTACCTCAAACGCATTACTGGGGATTATCTCTACGTCAACAGAGTCAATGTAGACCGTAGCTACTGCGGCATCAGAGGAGTCAAAGTTAATCAAATCAAGACTGATGAACCCGTTCAGTGTTTTATCGTCATCGTCGCCAATTCCAGCAGGGGGCACGAAATAAAAGTCGTAGGTCTTGCCATCAACCGTCGGCGACATCTCGCCATTGCCTGTACTGTTTATGACCATTGTCTGCACCTTCTCAAAGCTGTTAATAGATACGCGGAGTCGGATAGTAGGAACAACACTCGGGTCAGTCTGGTCAGAGACAAGGCGAACCCGGATACGATAAATTGCATTTTCTTCAATCGGAATGCCGTCTTTAGAGAGGTCGACGAACCCAAACGTATTAGTGTTATCCCTGCATCGCAGACCAATTCGCCCCTCTTCATCAAACACTACATCCACAGGATTAAATTCAGCCACTGGCGGTCCAGGATGTAAAGGACGCAGAATCTTGACCAGGCGTGCCCTGAGCCAGCCGGCTGATGTAAATCGCCCAAATACGTGAACCAACATTCCCGGATGAAGGTCTGTAAATTCACGGGGTTCTCCATTAGGACCAATTATTGGGGTAGTATCAGTACAGCGGACAATTACACCACTTGTTCGGAACAACAGATGCCTGTAATCTATTCGTTCAATTACGGAACCAATAATATGTATTTTCCGTGCAATGACTGCAGTGCCCTGGGAGTTGAGGTGTCCTTTTACGCGCACAAATGAAGCAGTCGTAAGATTATCATAGCTCAGCAGTTCGCCACTAAAACCACGAATTATTGTAGCCGGGGTCACGATGACCTTTCGTTCCCCCACAATAATCACTGGATACCCCGGCACTGAACGAATAAACCCTCGAAATACCACAGGTTGTGGTGGATGATGCCACTCTGCAAGTACTCGAATATAGTGTGCTCGCAGGACATCGCATGCGACCATAGTGCCGGTGGTCAGCACCACCATTCCGTTCTCCAGGTCATCAAACGCCATTGGGTCACCATTCCGGGCGAGAATGACGGTATCGGTCGTTGCTATGACTTTTGTGCGAAGTATAAAGAAGATTTTTTTCACATAATCAATATCGTGGATGGTACCAACCCTCACTCCAGGTGGTTCTGGGATATGATTCAAAATCTTAACTATCTCATGGGCAAGCACACGACGTGGCGCAATAAAAATACCACATACCTCTACAACATTGCCTCTCTTGAGGTCTTCGAACCGGAGTGGTGTGCCATCTCTGAGGCGGATGACTGTGAAACGGTCTGTTAAGACGCGGATATGATTCACTACCAGTGAACGGGAGGTGTAGTCAATCTCTTCAATACACCCTCCAAACCTGACTCTATCGCCGGGTTCCAGCGTATCGTTAACAATGATTGCAGTGGCAATGATAACCCCATTTGAAGCCGGAACCCCTACGACATCAACAACATCACCAACCTCAAGGTCATCATAGGTCAATGGGGCTCCACTTCGCCGACTTCTTATTTCTGTAGATGGTGTAACCTGCACAGGTGTGCCCGCTACTATGAGACGATATGTGGCAGGGTCTTTTGCCTCAATCTGACCGGTGATATGCACAGGATGGGGCGATTGCGCTTCTTTTTTAACAATTACATATGCCATAATCACTCCTGGAGCAAGCGGAGTTCCACGCACCTCAACCCAGTCGCCAACCGCTAAATCAGAAAAACTAATTTCACCGGCGTTTTCTTCAAAAATCTTTGTGGATTCGTTGGTTGCCACCAGAGTCTGCTCCACCACAAGGGTCTGTGAAGTGTAGTCAATCTCAGTTATTCTTCCTTCAACACAAACCCCACAAATGTTTTGATAATTATCCCCAGCTACTGCAAAGGTACCTACAGACATAGTAATAGCAATTACCAAAAACATCATTACTGATTTAAGAGACCTGGTTTTCATAATAGTGTCCCTCCTTTTAGGATTTTGTCTCTATAGTTATAACGCTTCATCTATAGATTTTTTTACATTAACTCTGAATATAACGTATCCCGAAATGCTGAAGTAGCCAGAGGTTTACTCTCTCTGCTCCTCCTTCAGTCCGCCGAAAAAAAACGCCTGTGTGAAACAGTGGACGTAGTTAGTGAAGTGGAACTTCCAAACAG
>JAGHBZ010000115.1 GCA_021160705.1 Candidatus Sumerlaeota bacterium | reverse complement strand
CTCAATTTCCTGGCACCCCTCCTCGAGTTCAGTTGTTGAATATTGTAGAAAACCGCGTCTTCTCCGGACACAGACAAGAAGCCTGACAAAAGAAATATAAAAAGTGGATAGACGCAACATAGGTTTATAGAATGGTATGCTTGCCGATGTGGGGTATATCCAGTTTCGCTTACAGGTAGGTGAGCCTACCCTTCAAGAGATAAAAAATACTTGCTTTTCGTCAGGCTCTATCATAAACCAATCAATAATATTCTAATGTACGATGAAAATTTTTGGAGGTGAAAAAAAATGAAAATTCTCATCGATGAAGAGGCGTGCATTGGCTGTGGTGCCTGTGAAGCTGCCTGTCCGGATGTGTTTGAGATGGAGGATGATAAGGCAAAAGTCAAACCAGATGCCGACCTGGAGGCTAATTCTGAATGCATAAAAGAGGCTGTTGAGAACTGCCCGGTCGAGTGCATCACGGTGGAGGAGTAACGGCAAGAAAAATCACTAACGCAGGTGATTAACTAAAAGTACCGCAAATTTGCTTTTCCTAAATCAACGACGAAGATACTTTCTCAGGTATCTTCGTCGTTATTTTATTTGTTTTGCGCTGGGGTTACATTATAATTTACAATATATGATGTGTTATTCACCCGGAGGAGGTTGAGCTGGTTATGTTTTCGCGGATACTTCCATCAAGTTCGCTTTCACCTTTAGAAGGGCGTTCTCAGAGTATTGTGCAATGCTGGGATTTTGTTTTGAATCAGGGCGAGGGAATCGTTCCGCATAAACATACTGATGTGGAAGAAGTGTATATTATCCTTAACGGGGAAGGTATTATGACTATTGGCACAGAGACTACCACTGTTTTTGCCGGAGAAGTCGTGTACGTCCCTCTCAATACCATGCATTATATTATTAATGTTCAGAAGACCCCTTTGCGGTGTCTGACAATTGTTGCGAAAGTGCCTAAACAAGTAAAAAGAGCTGATATGAGATACTCATTGAATTAATAATACGAGCGGGATTCCTCTTCCCTTTACTTTATCTTGATACATTCTATATTGTAGGATGCATATCGATTTTGGTTAAACCTTACTTTTGGAGCTGAACAGAATGAATATGGGTGTAATTTTTGACTCCGATGGAGTGATTGTGGATAGTGAACATTACTCACTGGTTGCGTTCAGACAGGCTATTGCAGAACAGGGAATCTCTATTTCTCCGGAAGAACTCTGGCAGTGGTGTGGTCTGACAGATGAGTCTATCATCAAGAGGCTTGAAGAGAAATATCAGCGAAGAATTGACCTTCAGCAATTCATCAAACGGAAGTTTGACATCTATTTTCAACTTGCAGATAATGGGTTGCGTGCTTTTCCGGGGGTCACTGAGCTTCTGGATATGCTTGATGAGGCAAACATCCCTTACGCACTTGCCTCCTCCGGACCGCGAAGAAAGATAGATTTTAATCTAAAAAAAGTAGGTTTGCAGGAGAGGTTCAAGGCAATCGTATCCGGGGAAGATGTTCTCCAGAGCAAACCAGCGCCCTACATTTACTTGAGGGCAGCTGAGCTCATTAATCGGTCTCCAGCGGAATGCATTGCCATTGAAGATAGTCCTAATGGTCTGCTTGGTGCAAAACGAGCAGGAATGGTGACCATCGGGTTGCGGACTACGTTTAAAGACGATTCACTCCTCCGGGAGGCAGACTGTATTCTGGATTCAATTGACCAAATTAATCTTCAACTCCTCTATACCCTGCTCAACAGTCACCATAAAATGAATACCTCCTGAGCAACTCAACCCAGACCGAGCTCAGCCAGAGAAGGGTGAATTTTGTTTTTCTAAAATCCTGCAATTGAATAGATTTCCCTCTCTTCCTCGGAAGTCAGACAAAATTGTTGAAGCGGAGGGTATATCTATTATAACATTTCCTGTTTGAAATTTACAGATTGAGATATGCACTTCACTGTATTCATTGAGGTTATCAGGGCAATTTGGTTAATCTCAATTAGGAAATGTTATTAGTTAAGTATTTCTAACACTTGGAGTGCGAGCTCAACCTTGCCGAATGGTGGCATAAAATAAGCCCCTTGCACCATAGGTTTAATCTCCTTGAGTGACTCCTGAGCGATACGCACACCTTCACTGCGAGCTGCTTCTGGGGAGTCAGTGCGTCGCATTCGTTCGCGAATAGGCTCAGGGATTTGCATTCCAGGTACCTCATTGTGTAGAAATTCTGCGTTGCGATAACTGTAAAGCGGAAGTATACCTGCCAGAATAGGTATCTTAAATTCCTCTATTCGTTTGAGAAAATTTTCAAATAGACGGATGTCAAACACAGGTTGTGTAAGACAAAATTGGGCGCCATTTTTTACTTTGTCTTCAAAACGACGGATTTCGGTATCAAGGTCAATAGCACCTGGATTTGCCCCTACTCCGATAAAGAAATTAGTTGATTTCCCAAGTGGGTTACCGATGAGGTCTTTACCTTCGTTAAGATTAGTGGCGATGCGAACCAATCCAATTGAATCTACGTCAAACACAGCGGTGGCAAATGGGTAGTTGCCTAATTTAGGTGGGTCACCGGTGATGAGCAGGAGGTTACGAATACCCAGAGCGTGTGCACCAAGCAGGTCAGATTGCATACCAAGGATATTTCGGTCGCGACAGCAATAGTGGAGGATAATCTCTATGCCAATCTGGTTATTGATAAGCAAAGCAAGTGCAAGTGGACTCATCCGGGCGCTTGCCCGTGGACTATCGGCGATGTTAATAGCATCAACGTTGTGCTCCCGGAGTGTTGTAGCAGAGGCAAGTGCTTTTGAGGGGTCAGCTCCGAGAGGTGGGTCAATTTCAACACTCACTACGAACTTGCCTTCTTTCAATTTCCTTGCCAGTGCGGACTCTTCAACCTGAGATGGTTTAACTTCAGGTGCACGAATCTCTGCACTGCTCTCTACTTCTATAGAGGATACGCTTTTGTCAAACGCCTGAACAGGCTGAATAGACTTAACGAGATTTTTTATTGCCTTAGTGTGCTCAGGCGTGGAACCACAACAAGCACCCACAATACTTACACCACTTTGAATAAAACGTCTGGCGTATTCAGCCATATATTCTGGGGTGGTGAGATATATCAATCTGCCATCTACATTTCTGGGTAATCCTGCGTTTGGTTGTGCAGAGAGTGGGAGGGATGTGTGAGGACGCATCAATTCAATACATTCAAGCATAATAGCCGGTCCCACACTGCAGTTCAGTCCCATAACATCAATTGCCTCTTCTGATAATTGCTTTGCGATGACTTCAGGAGTGATGCCATATATGGTCTTTTTGTCTTCCATCAATGTCATTTGAGCGATGATGGGTTTATCTGTTAAAGAACGAACTGCTTTAATTGCAATCTTTATCTCCAGGATGTCACTAAACGTCTCCAGTATAAATATATCCACACCGCCTTCAATCAGTGCTTCAACCTGACGCTTGAAATACCCGATTGCATCCTCGGTAGAAATAATACCCACTGGTGCCAGGGGTTTACCCAGCGGACCAATAGAGCCCGCTACGTAGGCAGAGGCGCCAGCTACTTCTTTTGCCAGACGCGCCCCTTGAAAATTAATGTCAAAGACCCTGTCCTGAAGTCCGAACCCGGCTAGTTTTACTTCATTAGCACCAAAGGTATTAGTCTCAAGGAGTTCAGCACCTGCCATCAGATACTCACGGTGAATTTGTTTGACCATATGAGGGCGTAAGATATTCAGAAATTCAAAACATTGATTAATATAGATACCCCGTGAATAGAGCATCGTTCCCATTGCACCATCAGCGACTATGATTTTGCTCTTCACCTGTTGACGAAAATCTTGTTTTGTCTGATTTGCCATCGTGAGTTCCCTCTATCATTTACTATGTATACACACTTACAAATTGTTTTGATAATTAAAAAATTACAAAAATTTTTTTATCCTACTCTTGACAAATACCCTACTGGTCTGATACGCTGTTGAGTTTAAGCACTTATATGCGTTAGAATGGAGAAAAAAATAGCATAACAACTAAGAAGTAAATGCTAATATTGGACGCTAAGTTAGGTCAAACAAATTCTTAAGAGAAAGATATTATCAATCTTATTGAAGTGAGTCAAAGATGATAGTTAACGCATCAAACCCGGTTATCGTTCAGTCGGATAGAAGTATCCTGCTGGAGACGGATAACCCTAAGTATGAATCTGCCCGTGATGCCCTGGCAGGGTTTGCAGAGTTAATAAAAAGTCCTGAACACTATCACACCTATCGGATAACCCCTCTTTCGCTATGGAATGCTGCCAGTGCTGGATTGACAGCAGAACAGATTATCAACGCACTCCATACTTACAGTAAGTATGATGTCCCTGAGAACATCATCCACGACATCAAAGAATATGTAGCAAGATATGGCTTACTGAAATTGCGAAAAGAAGAGAGTGGACGTCTGGTCTTATTTGTTGCGGATGAGTTCATCACTAAAGAAATCCTCCATCACAAGCACCTTAAGGATATGATTGAAGATGCCATTGATATGCATCACCTCATCGTCAAACCGAATATGCGGGGGAGAATCAAGCAGCATCTTATTAAGATAGGCTATCCAGTGGAGGACCTTGCTGGTTATGTAGAGGGCGAGCCGTTTAAGATGTCATTACGCACCCGAACACGCTCAAGGAGACAATTTCGCCTACGTCCTTATCAGCAAGATGCTGTGGAGGTATATTATGCCGGCGGCACAGCTCGCGGTGGCAGTGGGGTACTGGTGCTTCCGTGTGGTGCTGGAAAGACCATCATTGGACTGGCTATTATGAGTAAGATTCAGCAACACACGTTGATTCTCTGCACCAATATCACTGCGCTTCGTCAATGGCGGGATGAGATTCTTGATAAGACTACTGTCTCAGAGGAAGATATTGGGGAATATAGCGGGGAGGTCAAAAACATCCGTCCTATCACTGTTACGACATATCAGATTCTCACATATAGAAAAAATAAGAACGACCCCTTTCATCATTTAGAGTTATTTAATATGCGTAATTGGGGTTTAATCATTTATGACGAGGTACATCTGCTGCCTGCGCCAGTATTCCGAGCAGTAGCAGACATTCAGGGGAAACGCCGATTGGGGCTTACCGCAACCCTTGTTCGTGAAGACGGAAAAGAGGACGATGTGTTCAGTCTGATTGGTCCCAAGAAATTTGACGTTCCCTGGAAACAGCTTGAACAGCAGGGCTGGATAGCCAAAGCCTTATGCACAGAGATTCGAGTGCCCCTGCCAGAAGAAAAACGCCTTGAATATGCGGTGGCTGATGTAAAATCAAAGTTTAGACTTGCCTCCGAGAACCCCCTTAAAAT
>JAGHBZ010000399.1 GCA_021160705.1 Candidatus Sumerlaeota bacterium | reverse complement strand
TCTCTGGCGAGCTCCAGTATCTCCTGTCTTACTTTTTCTATCATAGATTCATCTTCTATATTCTTTAAGACGGTACAAATTTTTCGTCCAATAAATCTCATCTCGTTTTCTTTCATTCCTCTGGTAGTAAGTGCTGGTGTGCCGATTCGTATGCCACTGGTCTCCACTGGTTTTCTGGTATCAAAGGGAATCATATTTTTGTTAACGGTGATTCCGGCTTTCTCCAGAGCCTGCTCCGCCGCTTTACCTGTAATCCCTAACCCTGAAAGGTCAACCAGCAGGAGATGTGTATCAGTGCCACCTGAGACCAATCTGAGCCCTTCTTCCATCAAAGTCTCGCCCAGTTGACGTGCATTTGCTACTATTTGTTGCTGATAAGATTTGAACCGGGGCGAGAGCGCTTCTTTAAACGCCACAGCCTTTGCAGCTATGGTATGCATCATTGGACCTCCCTGTATCCCCGGAAATACCATCTTGTTTATTGGCTTGGCGAACTCATCCCGACAAAGGATAAATCCACTCCGGGGTCCTCGTAAAGTCTTGTGCGTTGTGGAGGTCACCACGTCTGCCCACTCCATTGGGTTGGGGTGTACGCCCCCGGCAACCAGTCCAGCAAAATGCGCCATATCTACCATAAACACTGCTCCACACTCGTCAGCAATCTCGCGAAACCGCTGAAAATCAATAGTACGAGGGTACGCACTACCGCCCGCAATAATAAGTTTTGGACGGTGCTCACGCGCCAGTGATGCCACAGAATCATAATCAATCTGCTCCGTATCCCTACGCACACCATAAGAGATGACATTAAAATATTTTCCACTAAAATTAACAGGGGACCCGTGAGTCAGGTGTCCACCGTGAGCGAGGTTCATACCCAACATCACATCCCCAATCTCAAGTAGAGCAAAGTAGACTGCCATATTAGCCTGTGAGCCGCTGTGGGGCTGGACATTTGCGTATGGTGCATTAAATAGCTCCTTTGCGCGTTCAATTGCCAGTCGCTCTGCTACATCTACAAATTCGCACCCACCATAATATCGCCGTCCCGGATACCCCTCAGCATATTTATGCGACATCAGACATCCCTGTGCCTCAAGCACCGCTGGCGAGGCAAAGTTCTCTGATGCTATCATCTCCAGCTTAAGTGTCTGGCGTGAGTATTCATTCTCTATTGCAGTCGCCAGCTCTGAGTCTATTGAACGGATGTAATCAGTCTTTGCCGCATATTTCTCGTGCAATTTGTTCCTCCAGGGTAGTAATCTTGTCGACACGACGCTTGTGTCGTCCACCCTCAAAATGCGTACTTAACCAGATACGGACGATTCGTTCGTTAACCGCTTTGTCAATTTCACGTCCACGCAACGCCAGTACATTTGCGTTATTATGTGCGCGTGCCATACGTGCAGCGTACTCATCGGTACACACTGAACACCGAATCCCGGGAAACTTATTTGCTACCATCCCCATCCCGATTCCAGTCCCACAAATTAAAATACCCCGGTCTGCTTCACCATTCAGCACTTTCCTCACCACTGCCTCCGCAATATCAGGATAATCCACGGGCTCAGGTGAAAATGTGCCCAAATCAACTACCTCATATCCAAGCCCCTCAATTACACGTAACACCACCTCTCGCTGCTCATATCCCGCATGGTCATTCCCTAATGCTATCTTCATTAAACATTCCTTATCTCTTAGTCTTTCTTGTGCGACTTTTTTTTACCAGAGCTCTTTTAGCCGTCGCCTTTGGTTTACCTTTTACTTTGACTTTTTTCTTTGGTTTTTCTTTTGCCTTTGTCTTTTTTCTTGGTTTTCTTATCACAAAATTTCCACTCATCTTTTCTTTCTCGTAGAGTTTTTCACAGGCTTTCATTATTTCATTGAAGACTTTCCGATATACCTCAAGTGTACATCCCATTGGGTCCTGGATGCGGGCGCGTCGGGGGTCGCCACCAACATATTCTTTCAACAGAAACGTTTTCCCACGGGCTTCCTCACTCATTCGTATGGCTGACTGGACGTGAAACGGCGTAAATCCGAGAATTAAATCTGTCTTCCTAATCATCTCAGGGGTCAGAGGCACTGAGCGATGTTTCCGAATATCAACCCCAATCTCGTCCAGCAATAGCACTGTCTCCGGAGTGGGCAATAACCCAGCAACGGTCATCACTCCAGCGGTCTTGACCTCCCAGTTCTTTACTCCCCGCTCATCCAGTAGTTTCTTAAAATAACCCGCTGCCATCGGACTTCGGCAGGTGTTGCCTGTGCAAATAAACAGAATGCTTTTTTTTGTTCGTTTTGCCATTGTGTCCACTCCGTCTATTAAATACTGTTACGCTTAAAGATTGCTATTCCTATCAGCGCAAATACAAAATCTCCAGACCACCCGGCAATTAACGGCGGCAACACCATATTATGCCCCATTGCTCGGGTGAATGCTATCAGGGCATAATAAGCGACCACCAGTATGAGTGCCTGCGCAAAATTGATGACCAGATTGCCTATTTGCATCCGACTCGCAAAACTGAAACATATCAACATCACCAGAATCACCGCTAAAGGAAACGAAACCTTTAAATGCAGGTCTGTCGCATAAGTGCTGACATTCTCGCCCCGATGCCTTAAAATCCTCAAATAACTCTTTAGCTCCCACAGATTCATCTCTTCAGGCTCTTTCTTATACGACAGGAATTTATCCAGCTCCTTCTCCATCGGCAACTCAACAGGTTGTTTAAAACTCTGGTATTTTTTTAGGTTTCCGTCTTCATCATATTCCCAATTCTTCAGTCCATAGAACCGCCAGATACTTTTCTCACCCTGTCTTTTTACGAACTCCGCCTTCTGTGCCACCATTTTTAATCGTAATTTCCCGCCACTGGAGTCGGTCTCTAAAATCACCGGTCGCGTCATCTTCTTGAGCAGGGCATCATAATGCTTCATCAAATAAAATCTGTTGCCTTTCCCTTTGACAAAGACGTCCTTTGTTCGGGTAATTACTTCCTCGCCTTTACCTTCAATGAATGCCTTCTCAATATATCGGGCACGTCGTTGGCACCCGGGAACTATCAATTCCCCGAACAAAAATAAACCGATAGATATTAACAGCGCCACAACTAATAATGGCATAGCTATTCTGAGCTGGGATACTCCGGTGGTAAGGAGTGCCATAATTTCATAATTTCGTGCCATATTGCCCACCATCAAAAGCGCTGCTATTGCCACTGCAAGGGGTATTACCTCCACCATTAAGAACGGCAGACTGTTCACAAAATACAGTATCACATAATACAATGATGGTGCATTGCTCAGAATATCTTCGTAAGACTCAATCAGCATATATACCACAAAGACAATCGTGCAGATAAAAATTATGCCAAGAAAATTCCACAGAAAGCTATTGATAATATATCTATCTATTAATTTCATTTATTAAAAAGACGGCACATCTCTAAAGTTTGTATTCCGTTGCATACAACTAAAATGTAAATGTAGACAACTCTCTTAAACTATTTCAAGATAATTTTCCTATATTCTTTGTTGAGATTAGTTTCATTTGAACCCTGAGATTTAATTATACACCCTTTGTCAAGTCCAGACCTTTTCAGAATTACACATCATTCTGTCCTGAATTTCCTCATCACACTTAGGATTTTAAATCCTTTCTATATCAAATTGTTTGTGCGAAAAAATCCTCAAAGAATTCTTTGTTCTTGCAAAAGTGGGAGCAGTAGTGGAAAAACATTTTATTTGGTATTGCTACACAATTCCAGAGAGTGATTCAGAGTCTTTTAACAGATGAGTGACAGCTAAAATGCAAATAGGGTGGCTCGGCATATATGGCATAATTTTTCTGCAGACATTGGTTTTGTCCCTGTTACTTACGCCATTATCAGCAACACTTGGCAGAAAACTTGGGTTAGTTGATAAACCGTCAGCAAAAAAAATTCACACCGTCGCTAAACCCCGAAGTGGTGGAATTGCGATTTTTTGTAGTTTCACCCTGGTTCTAATAGGAGATATTTTGCTGGCAACCCTGTTCAGCCATTCTGCCCTTTTATCCAGGAACGTCTCGGTCTATCTGGCGAATATTCATTCTATTATCCCACAGCTTGGTGCACTTTTCTGTGGTGCGCTCATCATTTTTATTACCGGGGTGATTGACGACCGCCTGACGCTTCGTCCACTTCAGAAACTTATCCTGCAAATCATCGCTGTTATTCCGTTACTGCTTACAGGAATTCGTATTGTAATGTTCCTGCCCCCGGTCTTCGGAATGCTACTGACCGTAGTATGGCTTCTGCTCATCATTAATGCTTTTAATTTTATTGACAATATGGACGGCTTAAGTAGCGGGGTCGCCATTATTGTACTTTTCTTTCTGGCGTATTTCAGCTATCAGGCAGGCGAACATTTTATGGTTGCATTATTCGTTGCATTAGCCGGAGTGACTCTTGGGTTCTGGCGATATAATTTTTATCCTTCCTCTCTCTTTATGGGCGATTGTGGTAGTATGTTTCTCGGCTATATGATAGGCTCACTCACAGTGCTATCCACGTATTATCAGTCTGGATTGATGCCGACAAAACTCCCTGTACTCATTCCGGTGATTGTACTGGGAGTGCCTATTTTTGATACTGTAAGTGTAGTCCTCATCCGTATTAAGAACCGCCGTCCCATTATGGTTGGTGATACAAACCATTTTTCGCATCGTCTGGTCAATTTAGGCTTGACTCAACCGCAGGCTGTGGTGTTTATCTATCTAATCACTATCTGCGTGGCGTTGAACGCATTGCCTCTGCGTTATCTTGACACCACCGGCTCCATATTACAATTTTTTCAGACAGTGTTGTTGTTTCTGGTAATTTTTTTATTAGAACAGGCCGGGAAACGGAATTAGCCAAAATTTTTTATATTTAAAGGTGGAATAATTATGAAAGTGCGTACACTCATAGGGTTTATGGTGCTTTCATTTCTGTTATCGGGTTGTGCACAGCTTCTCAGCTGGCAGCAGGAGAAAAATGTCCATAAAGCGCGTATCGCTGAGCTTGAGAATAAATGCAGAGAATATCGCACTCAATATTATCGCCTGATTGAACAAATGAAAAAACAAGAGGCACAGTCACGTGCACGAATTAATGAACTCCAGAAAGAGATAAACTCGCTTAAGCAGGAATCAGAGAAGCGCGAACAGGAACTGCTGAGTAAAACGGATGAGCTGGCATTTTCTCTGAAACAGAAGGAAAAAGAACTCCAGCTCAAAGAAGAAAAATATAATGTGTCTCTGGCATCGCTTAACAAACGTATTGATGAACTTACCAAGCAGATTGAGTCGCTCAGAACCGACAAGACTAACCTGGAGCAAGCCCTCGCCCGTGAAAAACAAGTCAGCCAGCAAAAGGATGAGCAGCTCAAACTCATTCAACAAGAAAACCAGAAACTAAATGCACTGATTGATGACCAGAAAAAACAGATAAGCAAAAATCTCAGCGACATTATGGCTTTGAACCAAAACCTCCAGTCTCTAAAGGATGAGAATAGGCAACTGAAAAGGACAAATGAAGAATTAGCCCGTCAGGTGGAAATGCTCAAGAAAGAAAAAGAAAAAGCACTGGCACAAACGCCAGTGCCTCTGCCAGAATGGGCAACTATTTCTCCAGAGATAAAAACTATTTATCCTGAACTTAAAGGCTCACTTGCTCGGTATATAAAGAAAGATGAGGTAACAATCTCAATGGAGAAAAGAGGATTGGTGCTGACAATTCAGAACGAGGCATTGTTCGAGCCGGGCACAGTCATCTTAAGTAACTCTGGAAAAGAGATACTGGCAAAATTGATTGGTCGAATTCAGCCAATCAAGGTTAAGGAAATCACTGTTGTTGGACATACTGATAATCAGCCTTTGCAGGATTTGCCCTTTTTCGACAACTGGGCATTGGGTTCTGCACGAGCAAGCAATGTGGTCAGGTATATGGTTAAGCAGGGTATTGACCCAAAAATTCTGAAACCTGTCTCGGCTTCTTTTTATCATCCAGTTGCATCTAATTCAACACCTGAAGGAAGACGAAAAAACCGACGTGTGGAAATAATTATACGCTAATTTTTCAGTGATTTTACTCTAATCATTAAATAAGCTACAATTAATCCCGGCGCTTCCGCACTGGGCTACATACAGGTCGTTCCTATCGGAACTAAATCCAAGAGAACAAATACGCGAATCTTCAATAGTAACTATATGAACAGTATTTCACCCTATTGAAAACAGGATGTTAATGAAAAGTGAGGCACATTGCTGTTACGCCGTCACAGAGGTTCTTTCCACCCGATGGAATTCACTTCTTGAGGAGAGTTAAATTTAAAACACGTGGATTTTAAAGAAGGAAGCGAGACTTTTCAATTATTATCCACATCTTATCTGATGATTGGGGTTTAAAAAATATATCAAAGCGCTGGATTCCTCTCCCGTACCACAAATAATCGTGATGAACCGAATTTTTGTATAACCCAGAACTTTTAATGGGTAATCTCTAAAACTGTCAAACCATTATAAGGTTTTTTAATCTATTATAATGAGGAGAGTGGAAGTTTATTTTGACAGGGTGAATGGGATTTGTAAAAATACGTTTATTAATTGTGATTATGCAATTGTGTGGTGGAGAGGCAAGTTTGCTTTTCGGCAGTCCCACCG
>JAGHBZ010000473.1 GCA_021160705.1 Candidatus Sumerlaeota bacterium | reverse complement strand
GGATATAGCCTGCCTGTTTTAATTTCTCCTGCATCGCGAGAAACTCTTGCCAGTCCCGGGGCAAAGTAACCCCAACTTTCTCCAGTATGTCTTTGTTATAAAAAATCCCTGTCTCTACAATATCAAGTGTTATACAATAGAGTTTTCCGTCTGGTGCACGCTTTGCCTGTGTTAGAGATTGATTTGCAAATAAATCAATCCAGCGCTTATTCCCGGCTACGTACGGGTTTGGCTTGTTCAAATATGGGTCAAGCGGTATCCACCATCCCTTCTTGTCTTCAATATCTTGCCAGACCGCCTCAGTATTTATCTCCACAATCTCCGGAGCGACCCCCCCAAGCAGTCTTGTCCGAATCCATTCCCCTTCTGAACCACCAGCCACATCCGCTGATGTCAAAAACTCTATATAGACGTCCGGGTGAAGCCGCTCATATTCGTCTGCGACAAGCCGAAACTCCTTGAGCCGAGGACCTATTCCCATAGGTTGACTCCCCGGTCGGTATAATCCGGGAAGTATCTGAATTAGATGTTTGCGTCCAGGATTTAGAGACCTTCCATATTCAAGTGGGTCTGACCAGCGTGGGTCTGTCTGCTGGGTACTGGCGAGGCGTTTCTCACCGGTTTTGCAACTTACGAAAATCAATAATGATATACAGATTACCAGCAATTTTCTATCTCTGTCACTTAACATAACATTTATTTCTATAAAGATTTTAAGGGCATAATATAACAGCGTAAACTCCACCAATAAAGCAAAAAGGTATTTTCCTTATTACAGTCAAAAAAATAAAAAAATAATCTCATTTTTCTCTTGACATAGAGAAGAAGTTTATCGTATACGTTTACGTAATCGTTTTTCAATATTTTTTTTGAAAAAAATATCATCTTTCTAAAACGAGGGACAAGATGGCATCAATAAAAGACCTTGCCCAAGCCGCTGGCGTCTCGCAAATGACCGTCTATCGGGCACTCCATAACTATCCTGACATTAACCCTGAGACAAAGAAACGCATCCTTGAGCTGGCAAAGAAAAAGAAATATCGCCCTAATCTGCTGGCTAAAGGACTTATCAAAGGGAAAACTGAAACTATCGGATTAATTATCCCTGCGATTGATAACCCATTTATTGCATCTCTGATTTATGTTATTGACCATACCTTAGCAGAAAGAGGGTACTCCCTACTGCTGGCTATTAGCCATAACGATGAGGAACAGCAACGAAGAAATATATATGAGTTGAGAAGTAGAATGGTGGACGGGTTGATTATTATACCACTCCACCAACGCTTTCCCAGAAAAGAGATACGCGAGTTGATTAATGAAACGTTTCCTACAGTAGTTATGGGCTCCATATCCAATATCCCCGTCAGTTATGTGACCGCAGACCTTGAACAGGGTGGATTTGATGCGGTGAAGTATCTCCTTGAAATGGGGCATCGGCGAATTGCTCATATTTGCCTCCCTACAGAAAGTAAACCTGATGGGCGTCTCATAGGGTATAGAAAAGCCCTAAAATCCTTCAGGGTCAAATACCAGGAGAAATATGTGATAAAGTGCGACAATACGACCACTGCCGGCTTTAAGGTGGTAGAGCGAATATTAAAATGCAGACCAAGACCTACTGCCATATTTGTATATAACGATAACGTAGCTATTGGGGTATTAAACGGTCTTATGCGTGCTGGAATAAAAGTTCCTGAGGAGATGTCAGTGATTGGATTTGACGATGTGGAGATGGGAAACCTTCTTGCTGTTCCTTTGACTACGGTACGGCAGTTTATTAAAGAGGAAGCCACAGAAATGGTTAATATTTTGCTTGGACAGATAAAAGACAAGGCTCTCAGGAAAAAACCCGTTCAGAAGGTGTTTCAGACCGAGTTGATAATTCGGGGTTCCACCGCTGAGCCGGGAATAACTCAGAAAGGAGGATAGAAGAAATGTATACTCGTGGATTTACTTTAATTGAGCTACTGATTGTAGTGGCAATTATTGCAATACTGGCGTTAATTGCAGTGCCCAATTTCCTGGAGGCTCAGGTTAGGTCAAAGGTATCGCGAGTAAAAGCTGAACATCGGACACTGGCGACCGGGATTGAAGCTTACTGCACGGACACAAACCACTACCCATCAGAACGCACAGGTAACCCGCCACAATGGAAGACAAACGACACAACAATCCTCCTCCAGGTATTGACCACGCCCGTGAGTTATTTAACCAGCGTTGATTTTAAAGACCCGTTCATCAAACTCGGAAGCGACTTATACAAGGATAGAAAAAGCTATTACTATACCAATTATATGGAGTTTGTGGACGACCGTGGTTACAGCGCCTATTGGAAAGGTCACGGCTGGGCACTGACAAGTTTTGGCCCTGACCGAAAGGATAGTGGTGGCTGCTGGGTCCCTGTGCTTCAATATCCCCCAGAGAATCGTTATGCCCCAGAGGGATTCTATGACCCAACAAATGGAACGGTGAGCTGGGGAGATATCTGCCGTTATGGTGGAGAGGCAAAAGTTGCTTTTTAGAAATGAATTTATAATAGACTAAACGAAAAGGAGGGATTAACAATGAAGACCTTGAAGATTAACTCATACGTGATGGTATTAGTGTTATTTTTAGCTTCCCAGTTGTCCTATTCTGCAGTAATCAAAGTGAAAAAAGATGGCACTGGTGATGCTACGACTGTCCAGGGCGGTATAAACCTGGCAACAACTCCCGGTGACATTGTTGAGGTCTACTCAGGAACATATACCGAAGACCTCACTATGCCTACTGAATCAATCACAATTCGCGCAGCTGCGGGCGAGAGCGTCAGTCTGGTCAGTGCTGGTGCGGATTTCGACCCGGCTACTGGGACTGTATTTGACGGTAGTCAACCCGGCGCCTCACTATCTATGCAATATTTTATTATCGGCACCGGCGCCCTGACCCTGCAGAACCTCACTTATACGAACATATCGGGCAAACAGGCTTTTGAAGCTGGAGACGTAACCATCAAAAACTGCACCTTTGAGCTCTCTGATTCTGTTTATGGTATTGTGCCAGCAGGTAATTTTCTCGCCGAAGACTCTACTTTCAATTGCCACAATGTGACTAATGGGATGCTTCCCACTGCGGGGAGTGCAACGCTTCGTAACGTAACTTTTAATGGGAACGGTTCACCCGGTATTGCAGTCGGATTCCACGCCGCCACCTCAATCTCACTGAACAACGTGACTATCAACGACTGGGGTCACGCAATTGTCAACAATGCCGGTCTGAGCGTCTGCACCTGTTCAATTACTAATTGCACGATAAATCGTTGCGGGGAAGTCGTTACAGTAGATGCAGGCGCACCTGTCGTCACGATGAGCGACGTCACGGCTACGAGTGCAGAGCTGTGTATCTACGTTGGTGGCGGCGGGGCTCACATCACTGCTGACCGTTGCAAATTCTTTGGAAGACCCGGCGGCGACCCCAGAGCAATACATTATCACAGTGGCGAACTCTCCGTCACAAACTCCATCTTTTATAACTTTGACCACGCTGGTGTCTGGATTGGCAGTATGTCGCCGCTCGTAACTATTGACCAATGCGACTTCTACTATGATGGCTCTTACACTGGTTCTGAACCTACTTTCCTTACCGGTCTGCTCATTGACAGTCCTGCTACTGTGACCTTCACTGACAGTATAATCTCCGGCTATAACACCAGAGTAAACAACCACGCTGGCGCAACCATATCCGGAGATTACAATTTTTACCCCAATGATGGTGGAGTCTTTACGAACTACGTCCCGGGCGCACATTCCCTTGTTGACAATCCCGGACCACTTTATTATAGCACAGACCCATTAAGTGCAAATTTCCTTAAATTAGACCCATCCTCACCCGCAGCCACGCTGAACAGCACAGGCTCACCGCCTTACGCTGGCTCCCAGGGTGTCTTCTCAACAGCGGTGCAGGATAACATCTGGGCACTGTATTTTTAATTAAGAATTGTTTTTCGTTGAATCACTCTTCAAGGAAGGAGGTGATGAAGATGAGAGGAACAATCCAACTCATACTTATATCTCTTGTGGTTTTTGCTTTTTGTTCCTTGGGCTCAGCCACAGTCTATACAGTAAAACAATCCGGCGGTGGAGATGCCACTACTGTACAGGGAGGAATAAATCTCGCCACACAACCCGGCGATATTGTGGAAATCTATTCTGGCACTTACAACGAAGACCTCACGATGACCACGCCATCAATCACATTAAGAGCGGCTGCCGGAGAGACCGTAAGCCTGGTCAGTGCCACCGGCGCAAGCTTCGACCCCTCCGACAACGCTATAATAGATGGTAGCCAACCCGGTGCATCGCTGTCAATACAACATCTTATTGCTGGTACCGGCGCCTGTACCATAAAGAATCTTACCTGGACAAATATCCCAGGAAATCAAGCATTCCAGGCCGCTGACCTCACCATACAGAACTGCACTATGAATATCTCAAGTGTGCCAAATGGGATGGTCCCTGCAGGGGGAACGGTCACGCTCCAGGATACCATTGTCAATTGTTCCGGCATCACCAATTACGGCATCATTTCTATCGGTGGCAACGTCGTACTGGATAATGTGGAGTTCTACGGAAATTCGTCCAGCGGTGGAGGTATTATTATCAATGCCCCGGGCAACCTCACCATCTCCAATAGCAAGATTGATGGCTGGACCGGCGGGAATGGCGCTATTACTAATGTTCAGGGAGCAACTACTATTACCAATTCCACTTTTACCAATTGCGACCACGCCCTTTATGCAGATGGCGCCAATGCAGTTAACTGGACAAATGTGCGTGCAGAAATTAGCAACTACGGTATTCAGCTTGGGGGTGGTTATGCAGGCACCGCAACCATTGACCACTGCATATTTAAAGGAACAGGTGCAAGCACTATTGGTATCCTTGGTCATAGAAGCACTTTGAACATCTCAAATTCCATATTCTATAACTGTTCAGGTGCAGGTGTACAATCGGGTGTCATCTCACCGACCATCACGATTGACCAGTGCGACTTCTACTACGATGACTATGCGACCAGCGCAGGCGCAAGGGCTGTTTATTTTATGAGCAATGTCGGGGTAGTGGGTATCACTGACTCCATAATCTCTGGTTACGGCATCAGAATTGATAATGCGGCAGGCGGTACTCTTACCAATGACTATAACTTCTATCCCAATGACGGTGGTGTATTTGTGAATGTTACACCTGGCACACACTCGCTCGTGAACGACACTGGCACACTTTATTACTGCACCAACTACGCAAGTGGGCACTTTCTGCAGCTCCTTGCCAGCTCAAACGCGGCAACTCTCAATAGCACTGGCACGCCTCCATACGCTGGCTCACAGGGGCTGGAGCGACAGTTGATTTTCACTGTGAAGAAAGACGGTAGCGGCGATTCCAAAACTGTCCAGGGTGGACTGGCGCTTGCTACTCGTACAGACGATATTGTGGAAATCTATTCCGGCACATATACCGAAGACCTCACTATGCCAACCCCGTCAATTACGCTCAGGTCGGCTGCCGGAGAGACGGTAAGTCTTGTCAGTGCGACAGGACTTGACTTTGACCCCTCCGACAACGCCATTATTGATGGCGGTCTCCCCGGTTCATCACTCTCGCTCCAGGAGATTATCACAGGTACCGGCGCTTGCACAGTGAAGAACCTCACCTGGACAAATATCCCCACAAAACAGGCGTTGCAGGCTTCTGATATTACTATCCAGAACTGCACCCTAAACCTGGATAATGCTACCTATGGTATGGTGCCTAATGGAAACGTTCGCCTTGAGAATACTACTGTCAATTGCTCAAATATTCCCTACGGTATATTGCCCATCTCTGGCAACACGTATCTGAAAAACGTGGCTCTCAATGGTGGTGTGGGCGCCAGTATCGGGATTGGTATGCATGCTGGTGTTTTGACAAGTGGCACTCTGGTTAGTATCAATAACTGGCCAAATGGCGTTGCGAATAATGCAGGGCTCAGCGGCACACTGAATCTCACTGATGCGACATTTACCAATTGCCCAACTGTCGTCACTGCAGACGCAGGGGGTCCGACTATAAACCTCAAGAACGTAAATGCCTCTGGTGTGGAACTCGGTCTATGGCTGGGTGGCACGAGCACTGCAAACGTTACGATTGATGGGTGCAAATTCTTCGGAAAACCCGGCGGCACCCCCAGAGGTATCCACGTACATAAAGGCACTGTGAGCGTTACAAATTCAATCTTCCACAACTTTGACCACGCTGGACTCTGGGTAGGCTCGGTCTCACCCACTGTTACTATTGACCAGTGTGACCTGTATTACGACAGTACCTCCAGTGCTACAACTACTGGGTTGCTTATTGACAGTGGCTCTGTTACAATTACCGACAGTATTATCTCCGGCTTCGGGACCAGAATCAATAAAGCTGGTGGCGCCACGTTGACAAATGACTATAACTTCTATCCAGCTGACGGCGGTGTTTTCATAGGAACCACTGCTGGCGCTAATTCGCTTGTGGATAACCCAGGTCCACTATATTACTCCACTGACCCGATGAGCGCTGATTTCCTGAAGCTCTATGATAATTCACCTGCTGCCACTCTCAACAGCACCGGAACACCTCCTTATGCAGGCTCGCAGGGCTTGAGTGGACACAATTTTATCCCATCCGAAGTTGATGACTGGTATGTGTTCTAATGTGGAGCGCTATGTATCTTATATAGAATGAGCGCTCAATGAAATGTGGGGGCTAAAGAGACGGAGTTTAGCCCCCTTCTTTTTGCTTCATTTTTCCTGGCAGAAAGGACAATATTATGAAGACTAAACATAAAAACCTTATTCCATTAATTGCTTTTTTTGTCTTTTCTTCTATGATGGCGGTAGCTCAAATACCCTGTCTTGAAATCTTCAACCGCAGGAGCGGTAACATTTTTTTCAACGATGAAGACGTACAACTGGAAATCAAAGGAACTAACTTTCCACAAGGTACTCCTATTTTGTTGAAGCTAAAACTGACAGATTTTAACAACGAAACTGTCAAAGACAAAAGTATTTCGCTACGCCCTACAGAAATAAAAAACAAAAAATTTGTCAAACCAATCAGTCTTGCCTCCCTGCCCAATGGATTCTATATTCTTAAAGTCGTAGCAGAAACAATTGACGAAAAACACCTTGCCAGTACTTACGTCCGCCTCGGCGTAATCACACGCAGACCCTATACCACGGAGATTACCAGATCGCCTTTTGCTATTGACACGGCACTATCCTGGTATTGTCTGACCGAGGAGGAGCTTGAGAATGCGGCGAGACTTATCAAGATGGCTGGTATAAGTTGTGTTCGCGACAGGCTCTCCTGGAACGATGTAGAACCCTCTCCGGGTAAGTTTTACTGGGAGGAATACGACCGCACAGCAAACGCATTCCATAACGCTGGACTGGAAATCTCACAGGTCTTTCACGACTTACCACCCTGGGCAGATACTGCACCTCCCGGTGAGAAAGAGAGACGCCGCTACCCACCTAAGGATATGAAATATCTCTACGATTTTATGTACAGTATGGTGTCGCATTTCAAAGGCAGGGTCCAATACTGGGAAATCTGGAACGAATATGATTCACCCACGTTCTTCGTTGGGGGTGCTGAACAATATGCCAGGATGTTAAAGACTGCATACACCGCAGCGAAAAAGGCTGACCCATCCTGCAGGGTGTTAATCGGTTCAAGGAGCTTTGCCACCGGGAAGGTCGCCTGTCCCTGGGTAAAACAAGGATACCTCATCGCGGAAGGTGAACCTTATGTGGAGCGTGTCTTTCAACACGGTGTATGCGAGTTCTTTGACATCTATAATATGCACTTTTACGGACCAGCCGAGGGCGTTATCAGCTTCATTGAGCGGAGTAAAAAACTGCTAAACAAATACCACTGTCCACGAAAACCAATCTGGATAACCGAAATGGGTAAAACCGCACTGGCTGAATTACCTGATATAGTGGCAAAAGAAGAGCAGGAGCAGGCTGCGTTTATTCCAAAGGCGTATGCAGTGGCATTAAACAACGGAGTGGAAAGATTGTTCTTCTTTCTCTTTCCTGCCTTCACGGAACACGGAAAGTCAAACTGGGGGATTTTTGCCAATACAAAAAAAGGATGGATTCCAAAACCCGCCTATGTCGCATTTGCAAATTTGACTGATAGACTCAAGGGGTATAGACCCTGCGGCAGACTCGCCCTCCCGAATTCAGATGTATGGGCATATAAATTTAGAGCACAACACAAAGAAGTCATCATTATCTGGGCACACCAAGAAAAAATTATCTCACTCTCACTCCCAGCTGAGTCTGCCAGAGTCATTGATATAATGGGAAAAGCAAAGATTTATCCACTACAACACCCTCCTAACATAAAGCCCAAACCAGCTCATTGTGAAGTCCGGCTGGAGTTAAACACAATCCCGGTCTTTGTTGAGTTTATTCCCGGAGAATCACCTGCTGACACCCAATAAGTCAAATCTGCAATCTGCACTTTATTTATATCTGTATCTGCACCCCTTGTTAGAAATGGCTAGCTATTTAAGCTGGGTGATGGTCAATGGACCTGAGGGGATAACCGCCCAGCGCGCATTATATCCGTATTCATCAAGGAGACACTGGATTGTGCTCTCAATGTCATTAACAGGCTCAAGCAGATAGCGCAGGAGATGTTCGGATGGTATCCCTTCCGCATACAAGACGACTCGGCAACGACGCAATACCTGATACATCTCCTGAGCACACCATTGGTCAGGGATGAAAAACCCTGGTTGGGTGAGCATTTTCAGGAAACCATCTACCGACTCTACCCTGTCCAGCAGACGTTGATAATCCTCAGAACCCACACCCTCAAAGCAGGCAGTGGCAATGAGTATGGCGCCACCATCACGAACCACATTTGCCGCACCTGTTATCCCCTTTACAGATTGATAAAGGTCACAGTCCAACGGATAACCGCTGTTAGTAGTGATGACAAACTCCAGCGGTTCATCCAGTTTGATTAGACAATATTTCTTCAGGAAGTTGCATCCCTGAAGGTGTGCCTCCTGAGGGTCACCGCACCAGACACCGGTGATACGTTTCTTCTGGTCAAGCGTCACGTTAACAATAAAATCCGCACCAACCATTCGCAGGACTTCAAGTCCAGCTTCGTGAAAAGGATTGCCCTCCAGAAGCCCATAACGAGTGTTGGGATGCGCCACCATTTCATAACCGTGCATATATTTCATCGTTTCCAGGGAACAGATACCCGGAAGTATGGATTTTCTTCCTCCTGAAAAGCCAGCCCACATATGTGGCTCAATGAACCCTGTCAGGATTTTGAGCTCAGATTCTACGTAATAGCGGTTGATAAAAATTGGTATCCCTGTTGAGGTCTTGCCCATATATGTCATATCTTCATCACGTCGGCTCAAATGGTTCACTATTCTATATGAGCTTGCTATATCCTTACCCACAAGCTGAATCAATTCTTCTTCCTCATTTGGTCTGTGGATACCTGTGCCGATGAGGATAGTTATTTTTTCACGGACGACCCCTTGCTCCTCAAGCGTCTCCAGGATGGGTGGCAAAATCAATTTATTTGGTACGGGACGAGTAATATCAGAAATAACTATACAGGCATCTTTTTTCCCATAGGCAATCTCTTTTAGTGGAGGCGAATTGATAGGTCGTCCAAGACATTTTATTATCGCCTTTCCAGACCCCTTAAGAGCAGGAGGGTCTTTTGCTTGAAGTACTCCAACAAAACCCGGAGTTTCAGGTATCTCAAGCTCAAGCCCCTTTTTATAATATGCTAATTTAACTCTCACAACTTATCCTGATGTAGTTAGGTTATCAAATATAAAACTCTTATGGGACATTACGAAACGGCTATTTCCTGCTTGAGGCTGGATTGTGCCAGCTCCCTGGTGCTCAAGCCAGATGTACCACTGTGCACAACAAATTCTTAACCACAAAATAATATGGTATGTGTTCAATAGAATCTGGCGCGCCCGGCAGGACTCGAACCTGCAACCTACGGATTCGAAGTCCGGCGCTCTATCCAATTGAGCTACGGGCGCGCTTTATTATGACCCTGATGGTTATTCGCTCTCAGGCAAATTATGCGGATAGTTGAGATAAGAAACTACCGCCTGATTAAATCCCAGAATGTCCTATTCTATCTGAGACATTATATTTCCAATCAACTTAGACTCGCTGGAAAAAAGTTTGCTTCCCAGAGCCTGAGTCCGATAAATAAAAATTAGCGCGCCTGAGAGGATTTGAACCTCCGACCTGCGGCTCCGGAGGCCGCCGCTCTATCCAGCTGAGCTACAGGCGCACACAATTGCTCTTAAAAAACCCGCTTCCTGTTTTCTTCTTCTTGTGTCTTTTATCTTGAATGGGGTGGGTGATGGGACTTGAACCCACGACCACCAGGGCCACAACCTGGTGCTCTATCCTGGCTGAGCTACACCCACCATTTTTTGCATCAACACTGAACTCAAATTTTCGCTCTATATTATAAAGAACCTCTGTATTAGAAGTAAAGAGTTTATTTACGCATATTTTTCCAGATTACGCAGAACAAGATTTATTGCCTCTGGTAACACAATAGAGAGGTTTTTTACTAAAGCCAGCCTGCTGATTTGTACCAGTCTGCAGTTGCTTGCAGGGCATCCGTCAGGTTAGTCTGCGCACTGAAACCAAGATGAACTTTTATTTTATTCGGAGAACAAATCCAGTAAGCCTGGTTGAATTCACGGAGCTTCTGACGATTAATCATTGCGCTCCTGCCAATAAGAGTAGCAAAGAGCTCGTTTATGATAGCCACTCCATAAGCTACCGGGTATGGAATAGTTTTCACCCGGCAGTTTGTCTCAAGGGTTTTGCCAAGCAACTCTGCTACCCGTCGCCAGGTCAATGCTTCGGGATAGCAGATGAAATAGGTCTCGTTAATGGCTTTCTCAGATTCTCCCGCAAGAATGGTCCCTTCCACCAGGTCTCGCACGTACACAATACTGAACTGATTATCTGGGCTGCCGATAACAGGAATGCTTCCTTTTTGTGCCTGCTGAAAATAAAACAGGATTTCTTTGTCGCGAGGTCCGAATACTGCTGGTGGTCGAATAATAGTGAATGGTATAGAATGAGCATCGGCTAATTCACGAACCGCTTTCTCTGCCTCAAGTTTGCTTTTTCCATAATCAGTTATTGGATAGCAGGGTGAGGTTTCCGTTATCGGTGCTCCATCACGACTGGGTCCGCTTGCTGCCTGGCTACTGAAAAAAACAAAACGTTTTATCGCCTGCTGAGTATCAATCACCGCCTGAAGAAGATTCCGTGTTCCATCGCAATTAACGAGGTAATAATCCCGGGGACGTCGTGCTTTTATGAGCCCGGCAGGATGATAAATATAATCCATCTCAGCGACTGCTTTTTTCAGTGACTCTTTATCTTCCAGTGCCCCGTAAAGCAGATGAACGTCTATTGTCTTCAGGAACTCTACATTACTGGTTTTTCGGACAAGACAAAATACTTCATACCCCCGTTGAGCCAGTTGTTCTGCAAGATGACTCCCAATAAAGCCTGACGCTCCTGTGACCAGTACACGTATACTCATCTCACCTCTCTTTTATAGCATCTCTCATCTTAATTAATTCCGTCGCCAAAAATAAAAGACAAAGATAAGAAATTCGCCCGCTTTATGTAAAGCATTAAAGGGCTTATCCAGCGCTCAAATCAGGAAAAAAAACAGTAGAATTTATTTGTATTCCTGCTGAGACTGGCTAAGAATAAATTGCACTATTTTAGTTTTGTGAAACACAATAGGCTCGTGGTCTTGCAGAAATAAGTCAACCCCGGATAACTTATCCTATTACTTATGGCGAAAAAACAGATATATTCTTTGCTCTTAATTTGTTTCATCTCGTTTGTTCTTTTCTTCTACAGACTTGGGTGTCTGGACTTTTACGACACCATTGAATCCAGACGGTTGTTAATCTCAATGGAAATGGTGAAAAGCGGGGAATGGCTAATTCCAGAGATAGATGGACACGTGCTTCTTACCAAACCACCACTTTTTTACTGGCTGGGTGCACTGATTATAAAGATGTTTCAGACGTCTGATGAGTGGACTATACGATTACCCTCAGCCCTTGCTGGAATGGGATGTTTACTTGTGCTATTTTATCTTGGCTTGACGCTGTACCCTCGGGGAACAGGACTGCATCCCTTATTTCTACCGCTGATTCTGGCAACTACATTACTTTTTCGTGGTTCTGCCCGACTCGGCGAGCCAGATATGGTTATGACCTTCTTCTCCACTACCGCAATTCTTTTCTTCTTTCTGTTTATGAGAACCCAATCCTTACTCTATGGACTGCTTTTTTTTCTCGCACTTGGTCTTTCTATGTTTACCAAAGGTCCCCTGGGTTTGGTAATTGTTCTCCTTACCCTCTTTCTTTATGCGATATTATATCGGCGTCTTAGGGTGTTTTTAGCGCTCCCCTGGCTTTCAGGTCTTCTTGTTATGATTATCATTTTCATTCCCTGGGTTATTTTTGCTTATCTGTCGCATCCTGAGTTTTTTCGGGTGATAATTGGTGAGATGCTGGGAAGAGTCACTGGCTCGGTCTCCCCACACGCTAAACCAATAAAATATTATTTCAGCAAGTTTGATAGCTTTTATTTCCCCTGGAGCATATTCTTATACGGTGTGTTCTTTTATTATCTTATCAGGGTGGTTTATTTACGACTGAAAAAGCAAGCGGTCTCTCTGAGAATTGATGAGCAATCAGGATTGGCTTTACTCTGGACAATCATCTCACTTATTGTTCTATCGCTCGTCAGTAGCAAACGGTTTTATTATGGTGTCATTTCCGCGCCCCCTATAGCATTGTTAACCTATAGTGTGCTATGCAGACTAACGAGCAAGCAAACTTATCCGCTCAGGGGTTACATCCGATACGTGGTTCTAATCACTGGAATAGGGTTATTGGTGTGGGGGATACTACAGCCAGCTCAGAGAATCTTACCTGTACTTAATGGAGAACACTCACCACCCCTGAAGTATGTGCTAATCATTGTTGGCACTGCAGTGATAGCAGGAGTACTTGTGCCAGAGAGATCCATTAAAGGCGCTCTCTGGGGTGTGATAATAAGTGTTGCCTTGCTATTTATCTATCAGACTCTTTTTCTTGCCCACAAAATCAATAATCAACGTTCACCCAGAGAAGCTGTAGAGATTGCCTTAAATCTGCTGAAGGAAAATAGGGTGAATGAAATAGTGGAATTCGGTGATTATAATCACGCCGTACATTACTATTTAGGGTTCACTCCACGATTTACTAAAAACGTGAAAGTGGTCGAAGATGATGTGCTTAGCTCAGTGGCGAATAACAAAATTCTTTTCATAACAACCAGAAAATACTGGACACGTCTGCCAGAAGAGCTTCGGCAACGTGTGGTAGTAAAATATAAATCGCCGAAGACATTTTATTCACGTAATAAACGCCTGTATTTATTTCAAAGCAGAGCTTACTAAAAAAACAAAATTCTATTGACCTTACTGTAGTTTAGCACTTTTTTGAGGTGATAGATTTTAAATCATAAGATTTTGGCTAATCCTTGAAAGATTCGCTCTTTGAAAAACGGAATTTTTTGCATCTTCTCTTGTATGGGTAGAAGTTGCATAATTTTCTCGCTAAGATGATACGCCTCCAGCACCCGGCGGAGTTGGTTCGGGCTCAAGGAGTAGGCGTCTTTGCGTTTTCGCCAGGGTTCGTTAAGGT
>JAGHBZ010000435.1 GCA_021160705.1 Candidatus Sumerlaeota bacterium | reverse complement strand
TTTATTCCTCGCCCTCCGTATAGGACGATTTTTTGTCTTTTCTCATCATAAGCCATAGCATACCAGCTTGATGCATTGGGATGATGGGGGGTAAATATTTGTGTCCAATTTGTACCGTCATACTCCCAGGTATCAAACAAACGTGTTGCTCCTGTGCCCGGAGAGTAGTACTCCCCGCCATACATCACTACCACACCTCGCTTCTTATCAAATGCTAATCTATGTCCCCTACGTGCACCCGGTCTCTGTGGAGTTGTAACCAGATGCCAATCCCCATCGTAGTATTCGTAAGTATCTAAGAGGTAACCAGTATGCATACCGCCTCCCCACATAACTATTCTTTTCCGGATATTGTCGTATGTCATCGCTGGAGCAAAGACTTCTGGGGGTATCGTGGCAGGAAAAAGTTCTCTCCAATTGTTCCCATCATATTCCCAGGTGTCATTGTAGTTTACACCCGGGATACTTCCCCCAAATAAAATTGTTGTGCTCGTTGCCTCACAAAAAGCCATCGCAAAATATTGTCTCGGACTGGGGGCATTTGACGTCCCAATCTCCTTCCAGTTCTGTTGGCTCTGTGCGAACACACTTGTAGAAACCAAAAGTAAGGCAATGAGACTGAATACTCTGGCACACATAGTTTTCCTCCTTTCACTGTTTTACAATATGACTTTTTCTTTCAGTTTATTATGAACAAGATAAATTATGGATTTGTGAAAGTAGTTTTGCATAATAGTCGGCTCTGGGTTTGTTGCTGAGAGATATATAATAGTTTTTCAGGGCTTTAAGCGATGCGGTCTGGTCGTAGAGGTTTCTGGATTTTTTTGCGAGCTCAAGGGCTTCTAATAATGATTTTTCAGCTTCTTCAGGACGATTGAGTTGTTGGAGGATTTGACCTTTGATACGATAAGCACGTGGCAGAGAGTCAGTATATTCGTGTTCATTTATCGCACGAATGGTTTGTTCAATTCTGGTTAAATCACGGGCAGAGACACGACTGCTAAGTGCGAGTTCAAGCGAAGCAAGTTGAAGCGAAACGATGCATTGCTGGTCACCGACCCGCGAAGCCACCTGAATCGCCTGCTGGAGTGTCTCTTTTGCCTCAGAGTGTTTCTTCAGTGCAATATAGGATAACGCAAGGTTCTCCAGTGCGATGGCTTCAGAACGGCTATCTTCGGTCTCTTGTGCAAGAAGCAGTGACCTGGAGTTAAACTCCAGTGCCTTGTTATGTTCTCCCAGTTTTAAAGCCAGACTTCCCAGATTGGTCAACACTGCGGTCTGCACCTGTTTATATTCAATCTTCTCAGCGAGTTTAAGTGCATCAGTGTAAGCTTTGTTTGCCTTTTCATAGTGTCCGAGCTGTTCCTCCAGGATTCCTATATTCATCAAGGTAGCTGAAACACCGAACTTATCTCTGGCTTTTTTCCTGAACGTCAATGCATCCTTCATATATTTCAAGCCCTGTTCATAGTCAGCCCGTCGCCAGTAAATCAGCCCGGCATTATTCAGAGCATCAGCCATCAGGTTTGGCAGTTTATCTTCAATTCCAGCACCGGCAACTTTAAGGAATTTCTCAAGTGCCCGGTCATACTCGCCCAGCGACCACAGAAGTACCCCCATAGCATTCTGACATAAAGATTCTTCCTCTAAAAGTTTCAACTGTTGGCTGAGGTCAAGCGCGGACTGAAGAATATATTTTGCGGACATCACGTCACCGAGTTGTTGATGAACCAGTCCGAGTTCTCGTCGCCCGCAAATCTCCATCTGTGGCATATCCAGGTGTTCGGCGAGCTGGAGCAATGCTTCAAGCACTTCCTTTGCCTCTTCCATTTCGCCCATAAGCCGATGCAGTCTGCCTTTACTCTTAAGCACCTGAATCATCTGCTGTTTATGTTCGGGTGTAGCTTTTGTGTCTTCTTGTAATAATCTAAGTGCTTCGTTCAGCGATTCCAGAGCATCCCGGTTCGCAAAGAACGACATCATCTGTTCAGCTGACTTTATAAGATAGAAGATGGTCTTATCTATGTCGCCCCCTTTGCCATAATGATAAGCAAGGAGTGGATAATATTGAGCGAGACGGTCTGAGAAGATTTGTTCCAGTTTCTCCGCAATAAAAAGGTGGAGTTGTTTGCGTTGTCTTGCCAGCAGTGAGTCGTATGCTACCTCCTGAATTAAAGGGTGTCTGAACGCAAATTCAAGTCCCTTGGTTGTATAATTTTCTGTTATAAACTCAAACCCTTTGAGCTCTTGAAGTTGTTCCAGCAACCCATCGTGAATAATCTCAAAGAGCTCAATCAGATTAAGGGAGAATTTCCTGCCAAGCACTGCACCACATTGGAGCACAAGCTTGGTCTGTCGCTCCAATTTATCAATTCGAGCCTGAATAATCTCTCGCAATGAAAAGGGAATCATATCCTCAATTTCTTTGGCAATTGTTCCGGTATTGCGAATCTCCTCCGGGCTGAAGACCTCAAGCAATGCTTTAATCAGTTCCTCAATGTAAAGCGGATTACCCTCAGAACGGCGCAAAATTAAACTACGAATTTCAGGCAAAAGAAACTTCACATCTATCAGTAACCCAAGTAACTTCATTCGCTCCTGAGGAGAAAGCTCTTTTAGTTCAATGCTGGTATGTACAGGGATTTCACCTATGCACGGCTGATACTCATAGCGAAAAATTAGTACCAGTAGAATATTCTTTAACCCGGTCTGCCTGGCAAAATAGCGAAGAAACTCACGACTTACGCTATCAGCCCAGTGGTAATCATCCATACATACCACCAGGGGCTTTGACCGGGACAAAACCTTGAACAACCGATTACATAACCCGAAAATCCTTGTGTGGAGAACTTCAGGAGGAACATCCTTCAATTCCTCCAGTGCCTCATCCAGACTGAACAGAAACTTGAAATAAAGCAGGTCTTCTGTATCAAATTCTTCAAGCTGGCTCAGATAACTCTCAAGCTTTGAAGCCACCTCTTTAGGCGAATCCCCTCTTCTTATCCCGAATTCCTGGCTCAGCAACTCTGTTACCGAAAAGAACGGAATCTTCTCTGCATAAGGATAGTTCTCCGCCAGGAGCAGTTTGAGTTTTTGTCTGTAAGGTTTTAATGCCTCTATAAAAAGTCGTGATTTGCCAACCCCTGCTTCACCTGTTATTGTAAGCACTCTGAATTCACCATCAACTACCTGGTCAATAGCTTCCTGTACTGAGCTGAGTTCGTGTTCCCGCCCAACAAATGGAGTGGTAAAATCCCTGCTTAATGGTGATACTTCCTTTAATCCTATCACTTCATAAGGAATGACTTTCTGAGGTATATTTTTGACCTTTCTTGCCCTTAGCCGACGGCATTCTACTACCCGATTCACCAATTTATGCGTTGCAGTGGAGATAATTATCTGCTGTGGTTTTGCAATGCTGTACAGTCGTTGAGCGAGAATTACCGCATCCCCAAAAACATCAAAACTCGCCTTCCCAGCCTTACGGCGTATCACACACATTATTTTGCCTGTGTCAATACCACACTTTACCTGAATTTGCGGGATAGATTCGGATGAGATGGTACTTATTTGGTTGCGAATCTCCAGTGCAGCTCTCACCGCAGACTCAGCATCTCGCTCATAGGCTACCGGAGCTCCAAAAATCGCCAATACCGCATCGCCTATGAATTTGACAATAAAACCATTGTATAGAGAAATGTAGTAACTGCATATATCATAAAACTCCTCAAGAAGCTGATGGACTTCCTCAAGTTTGTCATCCGGCAAAGTGGCACTTAGCCTTGAGTATTCGCTAATGTCAATAAATAATACCGCTGCGGTGCGGTATTCATCTTCCACCTGATTGAGTATCTTTTCTATTTGTTCAATCCCTTCCTGCGATGGCAGATGCTCTTTTGACAGTTTTCTTTTATATGGCTGTCGCTGGGCATCTTTTGAAGAATTTTCTCTACGCCTTCCCATATATTGACTAACCTTTTTAATATAGAACACCGTTCTACATCTTTTTCTGCGGGTAAATAACACCCGATGTTTTAAAGAACCGTCACTACATCTACCTCTGACAGATTTTATGCGGTATCTTCTTTTCGAGGTCGAGGTATAAACTGTTCTTTCTCCAACCACTCGTCAATCATTTGTTTCTTAAACCGCCACTGGTTTCCAATTTTTATATGTGGAATTTCCCGTCTCTTGATAAGGCGATAGACGGTTCTCTCGCTTACCTGTAGGTACTCAGCCAGGTTCTTTACTGTTAATAATTGTTCTTTTTTTCTCGTCATATTTTTTCCCTAAAAATTAAATTATAGTCAAAAGATGTTCATAATTGTCATATTTTGTCGTCTATTTGTCAAGCTAAATTTTCAATTTTTTTAATTTTTTTGTATCTATATAGAAAATTGTGAGGAAGAACTGGAGTACTGGCAAACCTTCTGGAGTTTATTTTGTGGATGGACTAATACTTATCTAATGGTGCTCTCAGGAAAAGAAGCAAAGAAATCTATAAAGCCCAACAGGGATACTCAAAAATACTCATCAATGGAGTGTAAAACATCTTGTTTGTCAGGTGCTGGAGCGAAAAATCTCAGAAAGTGGTAGTGGCTACTGATATTTCCGCATTTGTTCAATAGCGGAATCAATGGAGTTCACTGGGGGCAAGAACTCACCGTCAACGCTAAGATAAATCTGTGGAAGATTATCAGTGGTAAAATTTTTCTCGGTTATCATATCGCCATCTTTCTCCACATCCAGCGGAATAATCACCAGTCGTGGTTCAAAAACAAAAAATGCCTTATGGAGAATTTCATTCCTGGCTATCTGAGACGAGGGCAGGAGAAGATACATCAAAAATCGTGGTTTTGTCTCAGATATAAGTGCCTCTGCAAGCTCGGAGGCAAGCAGACCATACTTTGTGTAGTTTGCATAAAACGGTTTTAAAATAGACTCCACAGGAAAAGTTAGAGGCTTATCGCTTAACACCCTGAAGAGGAACAGATTGCGGAACAAACGGCAGTTTTCACGAAATGGCGTGTGCTTGATGCTCAATAATCCTGATGAATCGTTCTCTTTACCAATATCAAAGAAGGCGTGTTCGTCATCAGAGAAGTTTTGTACAATAGCATTAATCAGCTCTTCGGCTTTGCGTAAATAATCACGATTGCCGGTTGTCTGAACCGCGGTCAGCAGACAGGATAACCATTCTACCTGGTCACTGAGCACATAGACCTGCTCATCGGTTTCAATCTGATGTAAGAATCCTTTATTTTTGCGGAAGACACGCCCCCAGAGTGAGTGGATTGTTTTTTCAGCCTGAAGAATAAATCGCTTCTTATTCAAAAGCAGACCCGCCCAGAAAAATACCCGTGCACCCAGAGCAGAACTCCCACTGTATACGACAGGGTCAATAAATGGTTTCTCACGTTCACGCCTCGCCTTAAGGTTTAACTGATAATATTCCGGCTCAGCGCACTGGCTGTTAAAGAACCCGCCATCTGCAAAGTTAGTTAGATTGCGCTCAATATAGCCAAGCGTTGCATCGGCAATGTCAAGATAGACCTGCTCTTTTGTCAATAGCCATAGGCGGAGACAGATTTCTGCGAGTTCGCAGTTCTCGGAAAGCATTTTTTCGTATTGGGGTCGACTCCAGTCGCGTGTCTCTGAATATCGAAAAAAGCCACCTTCCACTTTATCAAACAACCCCCGGCTGTAGAGTTGATTAACGACCTGGGTAGCCATACCCAGTGCACGCGATTCGCCACGTAAATGATAATAGTTAAGCAGAAAACGTAGGAGTTCAGGATACGGAAATTTAATGGTAGTGCCAAACCCACCAAACTCAAAGTCAAATTGTTCCACGCAAGAGTGAAACACAAAGTCTGCAACTTTCTCCCACTCAAGATTTACATCTACATCTGTCTTTTTGACAACGGTGGATGAGAAAGTCCTTTTAAAGGCTGTGTTATTTCTATCCTTTATCTCCTGCTGAAAAACGTTAATTATTTTGGGCAGGAGAAGTTTCATCTTTTCAGGCGCAATATAAGGCACCCCGGATATGGTCTCACCCTCAGGGGTAAGAAAAATCGTTGATGGCAAACTTCCCAGTGCATAGCGACTGCTGACGTCGGGGCGCAGGTCACTATCCACTCGTACCGGAATAAAATTCTCATTGACCAGACGAATACACTCTTCATCTGAAAAAGTGGTCTCGTCCATCAGATGACACCAATGACACCACACCGCAGAGATGGATAACAATATTGGTTTACCGGTCTTTTTCGCCATAGCAAAGGTGTCTTTGCCCCACCTCTGCCAGTGTATAAGATGGGCTTTATTTTCTCGCGGTGAAAAACGAAATTCGTGTTTACTCATTATTACCTGTTCCCATTGTTCATTTTGACAAATGATGTAGGATACCCTATAAATAAATCTTGTTCTCGTTCAACATAAAAGTAAAAAGAAAGATATGTGAGCTCCCAGATTATTAGCACCGACAAGATGATAAGCACATAGTAAAAAGATTTCTTGATAGAATTAATTTCAAACAATCCTCACGCAAAAATAAGGAGGGCATTATGAAATCGTATACAGACTATCTCTGGTTTAATACCGCTCATCGCCGCGAGTATATAAACATAACCCCTCAGGTGGAGCGAGCAGTGAAAAAAAGCGGTATCAGAGAAGGACTGGTTCTGGTATCTGCGATGCATATTACTGCCTCAGTGTATGTCAACGACGATGAGTCTGGATTAATCAATGACATTGACGAGTGGCTGGAGGGACTGGCGCCTTCAGACAAAGATTATCAGCATCATAGAACTGGTGAAGTTAACGGCGATGCACACTTAAAAAATCTGATTATGCACCATCAGGTAATCCTGCCAATCACCGATGGCAGGCTTGACCTCGGTCCCTGGCAGCAGGTCTTCTATGGCGAGTTTGACGGCAAACGCCGTAAACGTGTTGTCATCAAAATCATCGGCGAGTAATCCCTTACAATAAGATATTGACTTTTGAATCTAACTGGAGATATAATAGTTTTTGTTTTGAGTAATGTGGTAAAAGCATCATTGTTAATTTATTTTCAGCGCAGGAGACGGTGGGGTGGCCGAGTGGATTAAGGCGGCGGTCTTGAAAACCGCTGTCCCTTGACCGGGACCGTGGGTTCGAATCCTACCCCCACCGCCAGCAATAATTATTAATGAGAAATTGTAGTACTTTAGTGGTTGAAGGTTTTGGATTCTTTTGAACCGGAAAAACAAGATTCAATTCAAAATCTTTTGAACGAGGAAGAACAAATAAATTAAAATCTTAAACCCAATTGTAAAGACAGGTCCAAGTTCATAATTCATCACTTATAACCATAATTGCTTCTCAAGGAGAGGTGGCCGAGTGGATTAAGGCGGCACCCTGCTAAGGTGTTTCTCCCGCAAGGGAGACCTGGGTTCGAATCCCAGCCTCTCCGCCATTTTAATTATACGCTGGTAGAGGAAGGGTTCACACCCCTGAATCAGATGATACTTTATGGCTGAAAAGATGAGTATGAGAAATAGGGCGAATACTTTTCACCTTTTATTAAGCGTATATCGGGTACGATGAATGAATTTAATACACTATTTGGAAAGCTGTTTATTTTCTTAGGAATATTGCTGATAGTGGTTGGGGTTTTCTTTTTGTTCGGGTCAAAGATAAAATTCTTTGGTCACCTGCCCGGAGATATTAAAATCAAAAAAGATAATTTCACCTTTTACTTCCCGCTAATGACCTGCATACTCCTCAGCATTCTGTTAACGATTATCCTCAATCTTATCATTCGCCGATGAGATTTTTGTAAATTATTCCCGGTCAAATTTGCACCAGAAATATACTGCCTTTACGAAACAAAGGTGACAATTCTTTTGCAAAATAGGTGATAGGATAGCAGAGGGACAAATTGAATTAATGCATAGGAGTTTAATAATTACGTATACGGTGGTCATCGCGTTCGTCAAGTGTGCCATTATCGCCGATAGAGCAGGTAGGTAAAATCCCGAGTGGATTCAGTGAATAAGTTCCACCATCAGGACACTTAGGAGGTTCTTTCCAGCCCATTTCCTTACAGACGTCATCCCAGGTAATTCTGGCGCCAGCGGTTAGTCCTTTGCGCTGAGCGACTCTGCGTTTTGCGGATTCTATTGCTTTCAGATTTGCACGGCAAATGCTGGCATTCTCCAGACTCCTGATTTTTGGTCCACTGATTACTTCCGGGGCTCGGTAAAAAATTGCCCTGATTCTTCCATATACTATATCCCAATCAAGTACACCTGTAGCAAACAACCCAACTACAACGCCGATAATTATAATAAGAAAAATGAGCTCAGACTTCCTCACTTTACTTCCCTTTCAATTATTAAAATTGGCTTGCTTTGTTGCAAGCATATCGTAGTATTAATTTCCTTTTTCTGATTAAAGCGAAAAATCTAGCTATTTCAGACCTATCCTGGTCTCCTGGATTCCTTATTGATACTCTTTTTTCTATAAGGAAACCAGGAAGCCAGGAGATAACGACCTTTCTTTACGCACCATCCTTTTTGATTTTTAGAACTCCTCAGCAGGGCTCTATGGCAGAGCTAAGGGGTTACCAAATATCAAAGAACACCCCGTCATTGCCAAATAATCGTTTTATGCATAGATTCTATCTTTGCAAAAGAGCAAAATTGCTTAATTATGATATGGTGCTCCACAACTTTGACAATTGATGAATCCTCTCTCTCCAATTTCTACTTGATATAACTCAGTTATTTTTCTGAAGACGGATTAATATTGATATTTTTCAAGAGTTCGCCGAGCTTTATTCCGCCAGAGTCTTTGATTTTAAGGAACTGTTGAACTTCGCGTTTTTCCTGTTCAAGGAGATAGTCACGCCGACTGAGTGCAATTTTTTTGTTCTCATAGTCTATATTGGTAATTTTCATATAAAGGGGTTGTCCTACGTGGAGAACTTCTTTGGGTTCCTGGATGCGTTTGGTGTCAATCTGTGATATGTGAAGAAGACCCTCAACTCCGGGCTCCAGGGTAACAAATGCACCAAAAGATGTAAGCCTGCTAACTTTACCCCTCACGTTAGAGCCTTCGGGATGCAGACGGACATATCTGTCAAAGGGGTTTTCAGTAAGTTGCTTGACGCCCAATTTAAGTTTTCGTTTTGTATCATCAAAGCCAATAACAATAGCCTCAATGTCATCATTGCGTTTAAAAAGTGATTGGGGTTTAGGCGGGCGTCGACTCCAGCTCAAGTCCGCTGGTTCAACAAACCCACGAACGTCTTCTTCAAGTTCAACCAGCACACCATTGTCAGACACAGAACGCACTTTTCCTTTGATTTTTGTCCCAATGGGATAATTTGTTTTAGCGTCTTCCCAGGGGTCAGGAGAAAGTTGTTTAAGTCCCAGGGAGAGGCGTTGACGTTCTTTATCAACCCCGAGCACCACACATCGGACACGCTGTCCTTCGGAGAGATAATCCCGTGGATTGGTCACACGCTCAGTCCAGCTCATATCGGAGATATGAATCAGCCCGGTAAGTCCCTCGGTGACACGAACAAAAGCACCGTATTCAAGGATAGCTACCACAACGCCCCGGACAACTTTTCCAGGAGGATACGTCTCTTCAACTTTTTCCCAGGGGTCATCCTTCATTTGTTTTCGGCTGAGAGAGACCTTGCCACTATCTTTATCCACAGCAATCACTTTTACTTTGGACATTCTGCCTTCTTTAAAATATTCAGAAGGCTGAGCACCTTTGTCCCAGGAGACCTCATCTCTGGGTACAAATCCGTCAATCCCACCTAAATCAATGAATACACCAAAATCCATTACTGCTTTAACTTTTCCAGATACTATACTACCGGGTTCAAGAGAATTAAGGAGCAGTTCACGTTGTTTTTGAATCTCCTGCTCCAGGAGACGGCGCCGAGATAAGACTATGCGTCTGCCTGTCTGGTCAGCGTCAATGACCAGGGCGGAGATTTCTTTGCCTAAAAAACTGCTGAGGTCATCCACACGGGATACGTCCATCTGTGATGCAGGAAGAAAACAATTCACTCCTTCCACATCCACAAGTACACCCGATTTTAACACCTCCTGGACAGTTCCCTTCACAGGTAGTTGTTCCGCAAAACAGTTCAAAATGTGCTCAATGGACTCTTTAATTTTTGCACTGCGATGTGAGACAAGCACCTGACCATTTTCTTCGTCCCAACCAGTGACCATAACTTTAATCTTATCGCCCTGCCGAACGTTAATATCTCCTTTTTCATCCACGAGTTCATTTATATCAACAACCGCTTCGGCTTTACCACCAAGGTCAACCAGTACATAATCAGGTCGAACTAAAACAATTGGTACCTCCAGTACTTCACCTATGTTAACAGAGCGAACCCTGGGCACATACTCTTCAAGTAACCGCTGAAAAACTTTTGTTTCTTCGTCTATTACCTGTGCTGATTCTGGTAACGACTCGGGTGTGGTAGAGACCCCCTCAATAGAGCGTTCATAGGCTTCAGCTAATTGTTCAAGGACATCCACTTTGTTTTTTTGCGGTTCGGTTAATGTTTCTGGGTGCGAGACAGCTGGAGAACTCTCTGCGGAGACAGACATTTCATCTTCTACTTGCGCTCCTGCTGGAGGTTCTTCACCGGATTTGCTCTTTTCTTCCTTTTGGAGTCCAGTGCTTTCAAGCGATTTAAGTTCTTGTGCTTCTTCCCGGAGTTCTATTGCTTCTGAAGGGATAGGTTTTTCTTGCTCTTCTTGTTCCTTTATTTCTTGTTCCGGTTCCTCAAAAGATAGAGTGATTGGTTTAAGTTCATCTTCCAATAAAGCTTCGTATTCGGCAATTTCGCGCTTTATTCTTTCCTCCTCAGAGAGTTCATTATCGTCACTTTTATTTTTCAATTCTTCATCGGGCATACAAAAATTCACCTCCACTACTTAAGCCTATTAGCACCTTTCTTCAAAGGTATGGTGTTTCTTATTAAAATACCTCAGAGAATAGATTAGAAAACACATTGCAGGATATACAATGCACAGGTGACTCAAAATAAAACTTTTTCAGTCGTTCACCTCCTTTTTCAAAATGCCAAATTACTTATAAACATAAGACAAACACTCTCCATAGTCAACTGAATTCAGAAGAATATATAATTCCCTAATCATCAGGTAATTTTATGGAATTATATGAATTCGGGATGAAGTAAGAGAACACCTTCTCATTAACCCTTCAATTATAAATTTTGCAAAATTTCTGTTCAAATTTACACAGCCCGCTTCTATGGAGCTATGTATGTTTTCTTATTGCCAATATACCTAGCGCTGACGTACTGGGCTACATACAGGTCGTTCCTATCGGAACTACATCTAAGAAAACAAGTACGCGAATCTTTAATAGTGATTATATGAACAAAAAATTATGAAAAATTTATAAACGCTTAGCAGGCTTTTTGTTCATCTTTATACCCTTGAAGAATCGAGGTGTTAATGAAAAGATGATGTCTTATCGCCTCACGAACTCCAGGAAATTACCTAATGATTATGGTCTGCTCCTTTGAAGATTTTTTGATTGCCTCAAAGGAGTAATAAGTTATTAGAGGAATAGTCGGTTATAAAAGTAGAAGAAAAGTTACCTTGAGGTGAGCGTGTCATCTTTTAATAGCGTAAACATTCCACGAAGAAGCAGGGAGTTTTTGTCATCGGGTTTGAGTTCAAGTGCCCTCTTGAAGTCAGCCTCCTTTAGTTTAATCACCATATTAAAATCTGCAAGTGCCTTGTCAAATTCGCCTTTTTGATAATATGCACATCCTCGCCAGGAATATGCCGGGGCATAGTCTTATTTATATTCAATGGATAAGGTAAAAAGATATATAGCTCTATCATAGTTGCCTTTATTATAAAACTCCGTACCCGTATTACACGAAGTCTCCGCTTTATAATACTCAGTGCAGGGGAAGAAAAAAGGAATAATCAGAAGAAGGATGAGTCGTTTAAGAACTCTGACCATTTTACTTTGCTGTTTTTGGGTTATAATGATGTAACTGATACTTCGTATCTGCTAAAACACTAAAGACAAGTATAAATTTTAGATACAAAAATTGCGAACTTTTTTAAATGCTTAAAACCTCATTGAGTGTTGAAACAGAACGTCATAATTTACGGAGATTTATTACCTTTTAACACAAATTTTAATTCTGCCCAGATTAAATACAACCGATATACAAGATAGGGCATAATTTTAGGTGGGGGCAATTCTTTTTTCTGGATTATACTTAATCCCTCCACGACAGGTAATTCTATAAATCTAAAAGACTGCTCTTTCTGGATGGTAGCGTCAATCGTGCGCATAACGAAATGGGGTCCTCGCCAGCCGGAACTCAATTTTGTATCGTGAAGAATAACTAAACCCTCTTGTTTAACATATTGCCAGAACCCCATCAAATCAGCCGCACACGGTTCAAGGTTATGGTTCCCATCAATAAACAATATATCAATTTTAAGGTTGTTTTTCTTACAATAGTTTACACCATCGGGGACAGATGGAGCTTTTATAAACGTGACGAAATCCGATAACCCAGCAGATTTGATTAGGTCTTGTGCTTCTGCCATAGAGGTTTGCAGGTAAATGTCAATCGTATATAAGTGTCCATTCAAGTTTTCTTTTAATGCACGTGCCATCCACAGCGCGGATACCCCTCTGTGGGTACCAATCTCTACAATCACCTCGGGTTTGGTCAACCTAACAAGGGAATGCAGGAAATAGCCAGTTTCTGGAGATACCGCGGCAGCGCGAACTCCTGCCCTGGCATAAATCTTTTCCATTAATTCTAAGAAGTCCTCTATTTCTTTCCACCTGGACATATTATTTTAATTTAGCATTTTTTTGTCTCAGTGAAAATTTAAATTTCACCCAATCTGTGCAATCCTAATGTTCTGATAAGAAATAATAATCTGACCAAGACCCTGTATGGTTTTGTCTTAAAGTCCAGTGTGAGCGTAAGCGACACGCCTGGAAGAGATAATAATAACATCTCTTGATTGAAATTTAAAAAATTAAATATGTTTTGTTGCAAGACTGTTATAGTATTATTTTTCTTTTCTGCTTGAAGCAAAAGATATCATAATTCAGACCTATCCTGGTCTCCTGGATTCCTTATTAATACTCTTCTTTCTATGAGGAGACCAGGAAGCCAGGAGTTGACACCCTTTTCTTTACGCATCCTCCTTTTTGATTCCTGGACTCCTTTAGCAGGGGTCTGTGGTAGAGCTGTGGGAACTATCAAAGAACATTACGGCATAGCTAAATAATCGTTTTATACACAGATTCTATCTTTGCAACAGAGCAAATTAAATGTGTAACGTCTCTTTTTCTTCACAGAGTTCCGAAGGAACGACCTCTATGTAAGCCCAGTGCGTCAGCACTCCGAAAACTGATAATTTAGAACATTTGATGTGTTCCACAATAGACCTGGCATTTATACCTCATATACCCCAAAAAATATAATATGTTATTAAGCGGTTAAGACTGATGTCAAGCCCAAGAGATAACCATATAGTTGCCCTCTAAATTTCTTTTGAAATATCTTTATACACCCTATACAATCCTTGAATATTGCAATGATGTGGCGTGAACCCTATATCATAAGAAAAGTGGCGAGTAAGGCTGCGTTTGTCTTAAACCTTAGACGTTCACCTGTGTACCCGCGTGAGATTTGGATTGAGCCGACTACCAGGTGTAATATACGCTGTATCACCTGTGAGAAATATCTTAAACCACCAGGACTGGACTTTGATATGGAGCCCGACGTCTATGAACGAGTCAAAAAGCAGATTTTACCTTACGTGTATCGGGCGAATTTAATCGGGCTGGGCGAACCATTGTTCGCTCCATTATTCCCTCAAATGGTTGAAGATTGTATTAATGCAGGAGTGAGATTCGGCTATACTACCAATGGTGTATTGTTAACTGCTGAGCTGGTGGAGAAGACGATTAAATATGGTTGCAACATCACACTTTCCATAGACGGAGCAACGAAAGAGACCTTTGAGTCAATCCGGAGAGGTCTAAAATTTGAGACACTGATGGAGAAAGTTGATTTAATTCGCTCGGCACTGAAAAAGAATAAGCCAGCGAAATTTGAGTATTACTGGAATTTTGTAGCGATGAAACGCAATATTGCAGAACTCCCGGAGTTGGTAAAGATGGCAGGCGAGAATGGTGTGACTGTGCTGACGGTATTAAATTTTGGCACCACTGGACGAGATGACGAGATTGCGCGTGAGACCCTGACCAGACATCCTCAACTCGCAAAAAAATATTTCGCACAGGCACAGAAAATTGCTGAGCAATATAATATGCTGTTGATTCTACCTGAGTATGATTTTTCTGCTGAGAATCAATTATCACAGAACATAGACGGGCTAAAACATAATACCCATCCCGGTACCCCTCAATCTATGTGGGCATTACCTGAAGGCGAAAAATTCCCGATACCCTATCGCCAGCGATGTTATTCGCCCTGGTATCAGGTGTATATCAGGGTAAATGGCGACATCTGGCCCTGCTGTATGTATTCCACATATTCCCTGGGCAATCTCAAGAAGATGGACTTTTCGGCAATCTGGAATGGGAAAATATATCAACAGTTCAGAGAGCGCATCCATAGTGGGAATCCTCCGTATTGGTGTGCTCATTGTAATGTACCCTGGGGGATTACTGGCGGAGACGAACTTTTTTTCTATAAGCTTATGAGCTCGGAAACAATTACCCCGATATAAAGAAGAGATAACAGGATAACACAAAGATGAAGATTTTATTGACAGGTGGAACAGGATTTGTGGGCACCGTGCTCAGAGAAGAACTGCTCAATCGTGGACATCAGGTCAGATTGCTTGTACGTGCTCGCTCAAGACACAAATGGGAACATCTGTTAGGTAACCCGCAGATTGAACTTATTCAGGGCGATGTGACCGAGTTAGATACTATGAAGAAAGCCTCACAGGAGGTCGAGGCAATCATCCATCTGGTGGGCATTATTCGTGAAGGGCATAGTACCCACGAGAGCTTTGAATACATCCATATTCGTGGCACAGAGACCGTCGTTGAAGCTGCACAGGATAAAGGGGTAATGCGGATTGTCTTTATCAGTGCGCTTGGCGCCAATGCAAATGCGCGGACTCGGTACCTGCGCTCTAAATATCAGGCTGAACAGACTATCAAAAATAGTGGCTTGGCGTTCACCATTTTACGCCCCTCAATTATCTGGGGTGATAACGACCAGTTCTCAATGCTACTGAGGAGATTTATCCTTCCGTTCCTACCTATGTTAATACCCGGGTCTGGTGGGACCAGATTCCAGCCAGTTAATGTGTATGACCTCACACAGGGTATAGTGAAACTACTTCCGTTGCGTGCAGCAATGAATCAGATTTTTGAAATTGGTGGTCCTGAACAAATCACCTTTGCCGAGATTATAGATAGGGTTGCAGAAGATAAAGGCGTACACACCCCTCTCAAGATTCCAGTACCATATTTCATTATGGCTCCGATTACCGCTCTGCTTCAGGGTATGCCACTTTTCCCTTTGACACTGGAACAATTAAAAATGCTAAAAGAGAATAATGTGACTGATGATACAAGGTTCTGGCAAATCACAGGTATTACGCCCAGAGCGTATCTGAGCGATTCAGCTGGAGGAAGACGATGAGGATAGGTATTTTTGGTGGAACTTTCGACCCACCGCATTTAAGCCATACTCTTTTATGCCTTTATGTGCTTGAGACAACCGACCTTGATAAAATTTTTGTTATACCCTGCAATCAACATCCCTTTGGAAAAATGGGTGCATCGTTTGAACATCGGCTCGCAATGTGTCAGCTTGCTATGAGACGACTCCAACCTGATGTGGAAGTCCTGGATATTGAAGGTAGACGTGGCGGTATTAGCTATACTATTGATACTGTACGTGAACTCTTGGCTCTATATCCTGAGGACGAATTTGTTGTAATTATTGGCTCAGACATTCTGAAAGAGACCGATAGATGGAAGGACTTTGATGAACTTCAACGTATGGTGAAAATCCTTGTTATCCCCCGCCTTATGGATGAGACCAGAGCAGAACTCATTGGCACAGAAAAGTTCTTCCTCCCTGACATTAGTAGCACTATGATTCGCGAGAAACTTCGCTCCAATCAGAGTGTTGAACCTTTCCTTTCCACTGCTGTACTTGAGTATATCAAAAAACATAACCTTTACCACTAAGTCTTAATTTTATACTATTAAGCCATAGCAGGAGAGAGATTTATTCACTCGGGGGTTACGCTCAAAATTGTTCTTCCAAAGCAAAAACCTCTTGTCTTCCACTCACTAATCTCCTTACATCAGAACTGGAATACGGGTATCCTGGAGAGTTTCTGTGGTCTTTTTTCCCGGAGTTCAGTCTTGTGCGACTGTGATGATTACTTTTAGTGTAGTATCTTTGTTCTGCTCTATGTACTTATAAGCCTTTTGGAGTTCTCGCATATTAAACCGTGCAGATATGAGAGGAGAGACATTGATTTTGCCTGAATATATTAGATTCACCGCCACTTCAAAATCTGGACGCATATACATCAGTGTACCCACGAGTTCAAGTTCACGGTCCTGAACAAGTCCCATTTGCACTTTAGGGTCAGATGGAAATACGCCGACAACAACAATTTTTGTTCCTTTACGGGCTGTCTCTATTGCGTCACGAATAGTTGCCTCTTTTCCCACAGCCTCAAAAATTACATCCGCTCCGTCTGGAAAAACTCTATGTACCGATTCCGCGAGGTTCTGCTTTTGGACGTTGACGATATAATCAACTCCTAATTCCACTGCTTTTTGAAGACGTGCATCAATTACATCCGCTATAAGGACTTTATTAGCTCCCAGTGCTTTTGTCACTTGAGCTAAAAGAAGTCCGATTGGTCCCGCACCAATGACGATAACATTTTCTCCTCCCTTTAATCCTGCACGGGTTGCCGCATGAACCCCTACTGCAGTAGGTTCCACCATAGCTGCCAGTTCAAGGTTCATATCATCAGGAAGCATAATTACTTTTTCGGCTGGCACAGGAAAATATTCTATATATGCTCCGGGTGCCTGAAATCCCATTACACGCAATTCATCGCAAATATTATATCGTCCTGAACGGCATTGATAACATTTCCCACAGACGAGAGAAGGTTCGACCACCACTTTTTTGCCCACAGTGAGTCCTGACACTCCTTCACCCAGCTCTGCAATGACGCCAGAGAACTCATGTCCCTGCACCACGGGCAGGGTTGTAAAAGGATGTTTCCCATAATAGGCGTGGATGTCGGAACCACACACACCACATTTCTCAACTTTTATGAGAGCTTCTCCTTTCTGAGGCAATGGTTTATCAACTTCCTCTATTAGAATTTTCTCTGGTTCAATCAGCACGGCTCGTAGGATTCTCTTTTTCATTGATGACCTCCTGACTTTTCTAAAAAAAAATCAGCTTACTGAACTGATAACGGATTCCATAGCAAAACTGGGTTTCAGAAGTTCGTGTAAGACAAGGGCAACAGCCCCCATCACCGTCGCCCTAATCCCAAAATGAGCAGGTCGAATCTCTACATCTTCAGCAGCTTGAGAAAGTGCTCTCTGTCTTACTACTTCCCGCACAGGTTCAAATAGTAATTCTCCAGCTTGAGCTACACCACCGCCTATGATAATTGCCTGAGGATTAAATAGATTAATTAATGCGGAGACACCGATGCCTATATATTCCGCTGCAGTTAAAAATACATCTCTCGCTAAAGGGTCGCCTTCTTTTGCAGCTTTTGCTACAAGTTCAGTAGTTATATCCTGAAGCTCTCCCCGGACTAAATCAGTGAGGATGCTTTTCTCTCCGTTCTTTATACGATTACGAGCAGCAAGCGCAATGCCTCGCCCTGAGGCTAACGCCTCCAGACAACCCGTATTCCCACAGTCACATTGTGGACCCCCATCTTTGATAAGTGTAATGTGCCCAAACTCACCTGACATCCCCTTATTACCGAAAAATAGCTTTTTATCTATTACTATACCCGCACCAATGCCGTAACCAATGTTAATACAGATGAAATTCCGATACTCCATTCCCGCACCATAACACAATTCTCCCATTGCCATTACACGAGTTACGTTATCAAAAATTATGGGGTAGGGGATATGGTCTTGTAATTCATCTCGGATACTAACGTCTTGCCAGCCAAAATCTGGAGAAAATCGCACAATCTCCTTCTCCCGGTCTATAAGACCAGCTACTCCCATACCAATGCCCTGAATTCGTGATTTGTCAATCCGGGAACTCTCTATCAGGTCAAGGATGACCTGCCTTACGCGCTCCATAATCTTCTTAAAATCTAATTGCACATAAGTAGGTATTTTGATTTCAGTGATAACCTCTGCATTAAGGTTTGCGAGTACACCTAAGATATTGGTAGTACCCAGGTCAACGCCTATTACAAAATTGTTATGCCCATCAAATTCAAGAATAAGAGGCGGGCGTCCTACACCATTTTGGGGTGACCCAACACCTCGGTCAATTATTAGTTTTTCCTTTAGGAGCTCGTGAACTAATCGGGTTACAGTGGGAGCACTTAAATTCGCTTTTTCCGCTACTTTTGCTCGGGAAATAGGTCCATATTCCCTGATAACATTAAGTACTTTCATCTTATTATATTTATTTACCAATCGCAGGTCAGCTTTGGGTAGCCTCTTATACATTATTTTTTCCTCCTGTTTTGTTCAGTAAAAATTAATTTTATTGCAATATTATGCCTTTAATCCAGCTAGTTTTATTCCTTCAATAAAGAAACGTTGATTAAAAAGAAATACCAAGATTAAAGGAATCATTACCAAAAAAGATGCAGCCATAAGCAGTCCCCAGTCAGTAGAATGAAGTCCCTGAAACATTGCAAGACCGATGGTTAATGTTTTCTTTTGCGGTGAATCTATTACAATCAGTGGCCACATAAAGTCTCGCCAGGCACCAAGAAATGTAAAAATTGTTAACGTAGCCAATGCCGGTTTACTTAATGGCAGGATGATATTTTTATAAATGCCAAACGCACTGCAACCGTCGATTCTCGCTGCATCTTCAATATCTGTCGGTATCCCCAGAAAAAACTGCCGCAATAAAAATGTACCATAGGCACTGAACATCCCGGGAAGTATAAGTGCTTTATAGGTATTAAGCCACCCTATCATCCTCAGCAGAATGAACACCGGAATCATAGTGACTGCACCTGGAATCATTAGTGTGGCTAAATAGGCAAAGAATACCTTATCTCTTCCCGGAAACTCTAATCGCGCAAACGCATAAGCCGCCAGTGAACTGGTCGCTACTTGACCTGCTGTTACACTTACTGCCACAATCACAGTGTTGAGATAGAATCTCGCAAAGGGAACCGCTTCCCATACGTCCAGGTAATTTTGCCAGTTTAACGGAATGGGCAACAATTTTGGTGGAAATGTAAAGATATTCTCCGGGGTCTTTAATGAGGTACTAAGCATCCACAATAGAGGCAGAAGCATCGTCCCTGCTCCCAAAATTAATATAATGGTTATTAACCCCCGGAATGTTACACTTAGTAGTCTATAACGTGCGTCTAACATATTCTTCTTACATTACATAATGAATTTTTCTACCGCCATACCGCCAGCTAAATAAGGTTACAGTAAAAATTAGAACAAATAATACCCAGGCTATAGCAGCCGCATAGCCCATTTTTAGCCAGATAATATTGTTATATATATAATAGGTAAGCGTAATTGTAGAGCCTGCGGGACCGCCTCTGGTCATCATATATGCAGCTTCAAATCCACCTTGAAAACCTGCAATTAAACTCATTATCACTATGAAAAACGTGGTGGGGGCTAACATTGGCCAGGTAATATACCTGAACCTCTGCCAGGCATTTGCACCATCTATCTCAGCTGCTTCATAAAATTGACGTGGAATCTCCTGCAGACCAGCAAGGTAAAGAATCATATTATACCCACCAATCCCTACCCATAAGCCGGTCAACACTATAGCAGGTTTTGCCCAGAATGTGCTGGATAACCAGTTAGGTCCCTTTATTCCCAAGAAAGAAAGAATCCAGTTGAAAAGACCCACATCTGGGTCATAAATCCATCTCCATACCAGAAAGATTGCTACAGGAACACACATTGACGGGAGAAAATAGATGGTTCTTAAGGAGATATGAATTTTCCCGGTTTTGTTAAGCGCCATTGCCAGCATTAATGAACCGAAAATCCCAAATGGGATACCACCCATAAGAAACACTGTGTTGTAGAAATATTTCCAGAAGTTCGGGTCATTGAAAATTAACTTACCTTGTTCTATCGTGAACCATAGAAGCCGTTCAAAATTCTTTAATCCTACCCAATGTGGCGGATGGATTAAGTCCCAATCAGTAAAACTAATTCCTAATGATGCCAGAACTGGCAAGAAGGTGAATGTAAGAAAACCTATAATATTTGGCGCTAAGAATGCATATCCTGTAAGTGTCTGGCGGAGTCTTTTGTTATAGAGTAGCATCTGTAATTGAATGTGTGCTTTCGGTTAAAAGGACTCTTCAAAAAGTCGATAGATGTCCTCATAAGTAGCATCACGTATATCACACTTTAACGCACCCATTGTGAGGGTATCTTTTGTCATCTGGTCAAATTTTTCCCGCTCTACGTTTAACTCGGATAATCGCTTGTAGACATTAACTTTTTTGAGAAACTCTGTGACTAATTCAATGGCTTTTTCAGCTGCTTTATCTTCACTCATATTTTCTACTTTAGCACCCAGAGTCCTTGCCAGTTCAATATATTTTTCTCGGGTCGCATTAATCAAGTTATAGCGCATTGTAGCAGGTGTAACAGAAACCACAGCAATCCCGTGGGGTATACCAAAATGAGCAGTTATGGGGTGTGACATTGCGTGAGCTGCTGTGCAGCCTGTGTGGGCTATGACAATCCCTGACAATGAGACTCCCCAGGCAATTTTTCCCCGAATATCAATGTCTTTGCCGTTCTCTATTGCCCGGGGTAAATTGTTATAAATTAAGCGCATTGATTCAAGGGCAAGGAGGTCGGTTAAAGGTTGTGCATTGCGTGAAGTATAGCCCTCCAGTGATTGACAGAAGGCATCCGCACCCGTTGTGGCGGTTATCTCAGGTGGCATTGTGCTCATCAACTCAGGGTCTACTATAGCCACTTTTGGAAAGATGTATTTGCTTACTACAGTCTCTTTGATACGGAGCTCTGGATGCGTGATAACTGCATATCTTGTGGTCTCGCTTGCGGTTCCCGCAGTGGTGGGAATTAAAATGAGTGGATATGTGGCTGAGGTGATTCCGGGTATACCCTTGGGTCCGCTCTCTACATATTCCCAGATTGTTCCCGGGTGTGCCATCATAACCGCAACACCCTTAGCTACATCCATAGAACTGCCTCCACCAATTCCGATTATGAGGTCACAGGAGTTCTCCTTAGCAATATCCGCAGCTCCATCTACCAGAGGGACCGTTGGATTTGGTTCCACCTTATCAAAAATTACTGCCTCAATTCCTTTTTCACTTAAGGAATTTTTTACAGTATCAATCCAACCAAATTTACCTCCCACTGGGTCTGAGACTATAAAGGCTCTTTTTGACCCAAGTGAACTTGCTTCTGTGCCAACATCTTTAATCTTGCCGGGACCAAAGATGTATTCAACCGGAAAGTGAAATCGAAATTCTTTCATTTTGAGCCTCCTTTATAAATTTCATATAAATTTCACAAAATATGAAATTAATGGTTCTTCCTTCTATCGGATTATGTCAACTATAAATTTATATTTTTTTATAATTTTTTACTTCTTTTTTGGTATCTGGCATACTTTATTGATGAATTGAAGACCAGAAGTTAGCCGAATAACGTTCACCTCCGATAAAAACCCTGTCTTTGAGTTGGCAAATATGTTGTTAAAAGCAATAATATCTTTCTCAATATTAGAAACTTTCTTTTTAAAATCAGTTGGGCTTTTTATGTTTATATCTGAATGAACAAATTACAATTATACTCCACCATACTGGTATCTGTGTAATCAAAGAATGAGTTCTCCCTACTAAAATAGACCAGAACTATGAATCCACATAGGATTAACTCACGCAGAATTCAGGAGTTATTCTTACTAATCGAGACCAGAATCCGGATGACTGCCAAAGAGTTTTTTGTTTTTGGGTGAATTGGCAAATAGGGTGGTGTCCCAAAAGTGGTGGAAAATGGCTCGGTCCTCATAGGCATTTCGCTAAACTTTATCCTCCTCTACTTCAGGCTATGATTACAAGATTTTTTTGTTCCTGTTCTTTGAAATTGAAATTTTGTCTCCTTTGCCTCACGTACTCCCCTAACTCCC
>JAGHBZ010000047.1 GCA_021160705.1 Candidatus Sumerlaeota bacterium | reverse complement strand
GTCCTAACCCGAGAAGAAGAAATCGCTCTATTTAAACGATTGGAAAAAGGTGATGATTCGGCACGCAGAGAACTTATTGAAGCAAATCTCAGATTTGTGGTCAAAATAGCGTTGCAATTTATGGGGAAGGGCTTACCACTCTCTGACCTTGTGCAAGAGGGTAACATTGGATTGATGGAGGTAATTAACAAGTTTGATTGGCGAAAAGGGTATAGATTCTCCACCTATGCGGCATTCTGGATAAGACAGACCATCCAGCTGGCAATCAGGCGTCATAACTCACTGGTGAAGTTGCCCTTACGAAAAGCACGGTTAATGGGGCGTCTGACGGAATTTATCAACACATTTCAGGTAAAAAACGGCAGAGAACCTTCGGAGAAAGAGATTTCTCAAGGTGTGCAGGTGGATATGCGCAATCTGGAGACAGTAATGACGTGGCGTGAGTCTATTTTATCGCTGGATAGTCAGCCAAATGAATCCTATAACGCTTCACTATATGACTTTGTTAACAATAGCGATACCCCGACTCCACGAACAATATGCCTTGAGCACGAACGACAGGAGAAAATCGAGCAAGCCCTGTCCAAGTTATCTGAGCGTGAAAGAAAAGTACTTCGGTTACGATATGGATTTGGGGGTGGGGAACCATTGAGTCTCCGAAAGGCAAGCAAGATAATTGGTTTAAGCCAGGAGGGCGTGCGAAAAATTGAGAAACGAGCACTGGAGAAGCTGCGTCGTCCCGCAATGAAAGCACAACTCGTGGGATTGCTCTAAACTTAACTGGTATAAACACCGCTTCTCCGCAGGAGAGAATACAAAATGGCTGTGGCGGGTTGACCTGAGTGAATGAAAAATACCTTAGTCAGGAAATGAAACCCAAAAAGGGTTCAACTACCCTCCACAGCCTTTCTTATTTTTAGACTAAATTCCCCTCCCATAATTGGCGAATATACCAGCACGGAGAAAAAACACTCCTGTCAATCTACAGGGTATCCTGCATAACAGGCACCACCTATCCAGAAGTAACCCCCACTGCTCCAGTAAGTAGACTGCTCCACTACCACGGGTATATTATTAGTGGACTCAACCACAGCGGAGAGGTTTTTGGCTTTGCACCCGGGTAGAGAATCCACGTAGATTGTGCGTCTTCTTTCCGCTGGTATGCTGAATTGATACACCTGAGAGGAGCCATCTTCAGCGAAAAAAGTGATATTGACGTTGGCGTCTTCATTGTTGGGATTGAGCAGTGCAATAAAATCATCTGCGGTCGTCTGACCAGCCACTGGTAAATACCAGCACTTAGCCCTGTATGAAGAGCCGATACTACTATGAGCACCAGCATTTGCCAGTCCCCCTACACTCCAGAACATCTCTCTTTCAGCGACCAGAGGTTTTCCATTTGTGGAGCGGATAGATGCGGAAACTGCTGGCGACACAACCAGCGACCCTAAATCAATCTGCAGACTTTTATTTGCGGATACCACATAATTATAACTTGATGGCGAACCAAATGTCGTGAAAATCTTGAGCTCAAAAGATACGGATTCCGAATTCGGGTTAAATACAGTGATAGTCTCATCAAAACCAACGGTTGCGCCTTCAGCAAAATACCACTCAGTAGCAGGATAAAACACACCCGGGGAGGACATAGCCACTGCATTATCCCAGCTGCCTGCATCGTAGATTTGTTCACGCTCGGCGATGAAGTTCACCCCATTGGTAGAATCAGCAATGCTGGCTACCTGTGAGTCAGAGACATAGTCTTTCACAGGCACTTCAATGAATGTATGAGGTGCAATAGAGAAATTCTGAGATGACTGAGAACCTGTTGATGGATAAAAATAGAGAGTAACCTCTGCAGTAGTATCCATCGGGTTATATAGCCGAATATTTTCTGCTGCGTTTGTCAAAGTGTTGCCTGTGGGAAAATACCAGCGTCTGGCTCTAATAGGTAGACCCATAGATAAAGACCCCGCAATATGCTGGATTCCATTATCAGACCAGCGCAGGAGTCGTCCAGCGTATATTGGTGGACCTTCAAGCAATTTAATGCGAGTGGCGATTTTTTTGTTGCTTACCAGAGTGCTGAGGTCAAACGTTTTTCGGGAATGAGCATTAACCGTAAACGAAGACTTCTGTACGCTGCCGTCGTCAGCAATACTCTTTATCTCAACCACCGCATTTTCATCTGAAGGGTTCAGGATGGCAATCTCTTCATCGTAGTCAATAGAATTGACGGTACCTGAGTAGCCTCCTGCAAAATACCACTTTTTGGGTAGAGCGACCTCAATGTCAGCCTGGGCAATCTCGCCAAACCATTCATCTGTCCCTTTAAGCATTCGCCAGGCAGTAGTAAAAGTATTCGGGGTAAGTGGGGCTTTTAACTCAATCCTGAAAGTGACCTCTTCTCCTGGCTTGACACCTGTGCCTGAAGGCAATGGAATACGAGTGGCAGATGTAAAGGGGTCGGAATCCCCAACTGCACCAAGACAATATCCGTCTGGCTCAGACCAGACCGTGGTGCCAGAGTTTTTGAGCCGAACCTCCGCAGTATAAGACTCGTCCAGAATAAGTTTAGCAGGAAAATCCGTTGAGACGACCTCCGCATCATTAATCTCGGGCACCGAGTCCGTGTCAATCACTTTAGCGGCGAAAATCTCCGTCTCAGCACTACTCCCCTGATGCCACACTACCAGGTAATATCGTTGAGACCACACCACGTCAGGACGTTCAGCACTTGCCAGCGATGGTGATATAATGGGCGATGGGCTTATGACCATATCGCCTGAATTATTGATACTCGCATAATAGATAGAGGCACTACCCTGATTGCCCTCCTGCCAGAATATACCGAAGACTGCGCCAGTCCACGCCATTCGTGGATAATGGGCATTCCCTGAAGAAGCAATTGTTATGGGACCAAGTACCACATTCCCATCCGTATCCAGACGGCAGAAATAAATATTTGAATTAGCAGTCCAGCAGAGTGCAAAGCAGGAGCCATCCCAGATAATCTGTGGATAAGAGATGTTCTCGTTGGTTGTGGTCACTTCAACGATTCCGCTATCCGGTGAGCCGTCTGAATTAAGACGTTGAAAATAGAGGCGATAGTAACCTGATTTATTATTCACCCAGCACAATCCAAACTTAGAGCCTGTCCAGGCAAGTGTCGGATACCCGCTACTCCCCGTCTCATTCTCCGTTATGTTGCGTTTGCTCCCGCTGATAGAGCCACTACTGGTCAGGCGAGCGAATATAATATCGCCTTTGTAATATAAGGCGTTCTCTCTTACCCATGCGGAACCAAAAGAACTGCCGACTTTTGTCAGGGCAGGACGACTACTGAATGAACCCGTAGAATCCAGCAGTTGACCACTTCCTGAATGCCCCCCATCATTGGCAATTGGCAGTGAATAAACATAGCCAGAACCCATATAGTAATTCCATAACGCCAGAAAACCCGCACCGCGGGAAATGGCAGGCTCAGTATAAGAACACACGTTGGTAGACAGAGAAATCATTGTATTCAATACGATAAGTGAGTCGTGGGAATCAAGTCCCAGCCGACCATACATCAACTGCCATAACCCATAGAGATTGTCCAGCCAGATAATGCCCCATTCTCTGGCACTATTGTCCAGACTAACCACAGGATAAAGCGCATAACCACTGGTATTGGAGACCTGAAGCCCTCCAGGTGGCTCAACTGTTATATCTCCCACACCAGCACTACAGAAGCACAGCACTATAAATATGACCGTTACTATTTTCACATATCGCAACATCGCTGAGATAAGTCTACATTTGCCCCTCACAACTTATCAAGGCTTTATCACCTGCATTGCATAAACATTTGAGCGAAATTATAAGACAAACCTGAGAACGCTCTTTACGGTTCATTTCTTTGATAGAATTCTGAAAGAACTGGGTGTATGTAGCCCACCGCGGAAGAGCCGGGATTAATGGTAATAAGGAAATACATCAGCTTAGCGGGAGCGAGCCGGGTGAAAATTTCCGCATATTTCAAATGGAAAAATGTTATTAGGCGTGCAGGTCAATAATTTTTTTCTATGAAGTAGCCCAGAAGACTACACATTCGTCGGATATTGTTTTTTATAGCGGTTTCATTCGTTGCTTTTATCAGGATTTCGCCATTGCGGATTTTTGTATCAAATACTTCGAGATTAGTAAGCGTGCTCCTGAGCCATCTGGACATCCCGCTTAAAGAAGAATTATCCAGCACTCGCAGAAAATCAGTAAAGAATCGTTTAAGTTCTTCTGGTTCAAGGAGTTCCCGCTCTATTTTTTCAGCCAGCATTTTACATCCGAAAAGCGGAGATACCTCACCCGGAAAGGCGCGGTCAGTAAAAACGATATTTCCAAGTTCTTCCAGTTCAGCCAGCAACAAATGGCGAGTATATTTCACCAGTATGCCATTCAGGGGTAATTGCTGGGCTGAGGTTATAATCTCAAGCAGGTTTTGAAAACGTGTTGACGTCACCACTGGCAGGTACAGACGCTCAAAGGGCAATCGCTGTGTATCCTCGCTGATTTGATTAATGCAATCTGGTGCATTAGCGGCATAATCATTGAGCAGGAGTACGTCAATCAGGAGTTTTTCCCAACAATACATCCAGGGCAGAGGACGCGAGTAATGTCCGGGCTGGGTACTCGTTCGTGGTATTTTAAACATAAGCAGAAGTTCAGGACGCTGACTGTGGAGTCGGGCTTTTAGATACCCAAGAAATTCCAGTATTTCTTTATGCATCCATTTCAACCATTGCAGTTTGATGGCATTCTTATCCGGGAAATCTTTCCAGTTATTAAGCGAACCTTCGCTTGCAAAGGTATTAAGCCGAGCACGACAGCTCTTGCAAAAGCATATCTCAGGCAACTCGGTGAGTACACTGAAGTCAAGAATCACTGCTGATAATGGGAAACGTTCAATCATCTCGGCTAATAACTCGCTCGTGAACCTGCGGTATGATTTATTTGACGGACATAGCCAGTAGCGGTTCACATCCTTTTTCTCATCGGGAATTGGTATCCTTTTATCGTCGGGGGCTCGCATTGCCCACTCCTTATAATATCGCCACAGTGCCGGGCGTTTTTTCCCGCTCTGGTTTTCTTCCCTGAAAGAAAACAACTCAAAACTCGTGCCTATTAAAACATCCCTCTGAACAATCTCTAATATTTCTTTGAGTATGGGTAGTTTTCTGAACCGGGGCTGGATGGGGGGAATCCGATACTTCTCAGCGACCGAACTCTCATAAAGCGTTAGTCCGTTTAGCTGAAACGGCAGAAAAACAAAATTAAAATGCGCTGACTTTACAGAAGAGACCAGAGCTGGAAGTATCTCTTTTTCAGTCATTATAGTCTCGTCCAGCAGGATACCACGAAATTCTACCACTTCGCCTTTTAGCTGTTTCCTGTCCGGATAATTTAATCCGGTATATGTCATTATGTCAGGCATTGTTCAGGCATTGCCCCCTCGTCTCAGAGTCTTTTATCAGATTTGGACATACGAAAACCAAACCATCTCGGGGGTTTGGGCAAACGAAATAATGGACATAGCAAACCCACGATGTCTTTCGTACACCGACTTTTATTTTGGTTGTCCATCACTCCATTGTTTCAGAACACCTTTTATTCCTCCAATAAATAGCTGAGTCGCTTTTGCAATTCTTTTTTATCAGGCAGATATAGTTTATATCGCGACACAAACAGCTTGTTAGAAATCCCTCCAAGTGCATACTTCACTAAGATATTATCTTTCTCTGCTCCGAGAATAATTCCTATCGGTGCATTGTCATTATCTGCACTTATTTCTGATTTAAAATAATTCAGATACATATTCATCTGACCAATATCCTGATGTGTGATTTTACCTACTTTCAAATCTATTAAAACATAGCATTTTAAAATCGTATGATAAAACACTAAATCCACATAAAAATGGATATTGTTGAGTGTAATTCTATACTGGCGACTAACAAAGGCAAATCCTTTCCCTAATTCAAGGAGAAAAATCTGTAGGTTATCAATTAATTTCTGCTCTATTTCCTTTTCGGTGTATTGATAATTTTCAGGAATCTTTAAGAACTCAAGCACATAAGGGTCTTTTATAATATCTTGCTCTTTTTCTATCACCTGCCCTTTTTTGGCGAGTTCTAAGACTCCTTTTTTAT
>JAGHBZ010000351.1 GCA_021160705.1 Candidatus Sumerlaeota bacterium | reverse complement strand
GTTTTCTTTCCACTCGCTCTTGTACTTGCACTACTATTATTTTTTCTGACAGATACGAACAAACTCCCCGGAATAAAAACAGTGATATTCTTTGCAGGATGGTATTATCTTCTCTGGTACTTCACTTATCAGAGCAACCGATTTATGATTCCACTCTATGCCCTGACTGCCTTGATAATAGTAGCGGTGGCAGTGAAACTCTGGCACTACTGGAAACCACTGAGCTGGCTCTCGGTGATGCTCATTGTGCTAAATTGCATCTATGGTTCGTTATGGTCGGTTCGCTGGATACTTACTGAGGCGCAACCTCATCCATTACCTGTTGTGCTTGGTTTTGAAAGCAGAGACCACTACCTCCGTAAAGCACTTAATTACTATCCCTGTGCTCAATGGCTGAACCTGAAAGTCGGAAACTCTGCAAAAGTGCTCTTTGTTGGTGAACATCGCGGGTATTACTTTTCAAAGATTGAGTTTCTGGGAAGCGACTGGTACGACACACCCTACATTATCCATCTTATTCGGCACACGAGAGATAACGATGAGTTGTTTGACTGGCTCAGGCAACATAAGGTTCGCTATGTGCTGATGAACCTTTCAGAGCTTCGCCTTTATTATGAGAAGTATTTTAAACCTCGATTCACTGATGAGGAGCTCCGCCGTTTTGAAGCGTTTATTCATTCTGAGAACCTACACCGCATCTTTCCGCCGGGTACTTCGCAGACTTTTATCTGCGAAATTAAATAAACTTCTTTACATCACTTAGCCTTTAGAACAAGAATAGAAGACTCCTGTTATCAGCATTATAAAGAACACATAGATAAATAATTCGTTCAGCACAAACTTTGTAACTTGACATCGGATAGGATACAAATGTAAATATCATTACATTAACAGTTTTTAAAATTTATAGAGATGTCAAGTGACAAAACTTTATTTGGAGGTCAGCCAAGATGGACGTATACGGAAATGCATTAGGATTGATTGAGACCAGAGGTCTGGTCGGGAGTATTGAAGCTGCGGATGCTATGGTAAAAGCCGCTAATGTGCGTCTCATCGGCAAAGAGACTATTGGGGGTGGTTATGTAACCGTGATGGTCAGAGGTGATGTGGGAGCAGTGCGTGCTGCTACCGATGCAGGGGCTGCCGCCGCACGACGTGTGGGCGAGCTTGTCTCTGTGCATGTTATTCCGCGTCCTCATGATGAACTTGAAAAGATTCTTCCTCCTGAACCGAAAAAATCCTGAGGTTAACGCTCCTGTCTTCGGTTCGTATTCTTCTTATATTTTATTGCGTTTCTTTATTTTGTTGAGATATGGATAAAGAACAACTTATAGATACAATCACGGAGCTCGTATTAAAGGAGCTGGGAGTAAGCTCACCACAACGCCAACCAGAACCCGGGTCAGTCGTTTCTCCGAAGTCTATTCGAGTGCCCGTGGGCATTTCAAATCGGCATATTCATATCTCACGTGAAGACCTGGATGTCATTTACGGAAAAGGATATGAATTAACCGTCCGCAATCCTCTGAACCAGCCAGGTGAGTTTGCTGCCAGAGAGACCGTGACCCTGGTGGGTCCACGACACGCCATTGAGAGAGTGCGTATCCTGGGTCCGGTGCGGAGACATACTCAGGTAGAAATTTCGCAGACCGATGCTATTGTGCTTGGGCTCCAGCCACCGGTACGTGTCTCTGGTGATATTGAGAATACCCCGGGCATTACGATTGTGGGCCCCAAGGGAACACTTGTACTCAAGCAGGGCGTCATCCGTGCTAATCGCCACATACACATTACCGAGGAGGATGCCCGACGGCTCGGGTTTAATGACCGTCAGCTCGTGGCTGTCAGGACTATCAATACAGATAAACCCACTCTCTTCTATGACGTAATGATTCGAATATCCCAAAAGGCATTCTTTGAGTTACATATTGACACCGATGATGGGAATGCCGCTGGCTTAAAGACCGGCGATGAGGTAGAAGTGGTGCTATGAATGGTATTGACCCTAAACGTGTCAGAGAACTTGTGGAGGAGGAACTTGAGCGCCAACTTAGTGAACTTCAGCTCTCTCTTCCCACTCGGTCGCCCCCCATACCCGGAGATTCTAATGCCAAATTAGTGCTTGTTATACTGAGTGGCTTGGATGTCTTGTTGGATGATGTGTTTGCTCAACTCATACTTCTGTCTAAGCAAAACCGTTTGACAGTAGTCCCAACCCCGGATTTCCTTACTATTATGCCTCGTAGTGAACTGGAGCAACGCCTTCCCGGAACTGACATCATTGAGAATATCAGAACTAATGAAGTTGAATCTTTTATAGCGCGGTACAATGCGGTGCTTATACCACTCCTCTCTATGAACACACTTGCCAAAGTGGCTCTTGGCATTGTTGATGAAATTGCACCGATTCTTATCATCACTGCACTTTTGCAAGACAAACCAGTATTGGCTATAAAAGAAGGCATTGAGATATTCTTCAATAAAAGAGACTCTACGTCTGCATCCACACCCTCCATAGGGGAACCTCCACCCTGGAGTGGTGTTCGTACTGCTGAGGCTTCGCTGGGTGTAGGTGTGCCGCATCGCCCCCCTGCAACTCACATCTCCGCTCTTTATCGCTCATACCTGCGAACTCTTGAGCAATGGGGAGTAAGATTTGTTGTGCCCTCCGCACTTGCCGAGGAAACTCAAAAAGCACTTAACCCCAAGCTGCCACCTCCAAAGCCCGTCTCATCTACTGAACGCCCTCCACAACGCCGTCAGGTTATCACTCGCGATGACCTGTATGAACTGACTCGCCAGGGTATCTCTGAGCTCCGCATCTCCCCCAATGCCATTATCACTGATGTGGCAAGAGAATACGCCCAGGACCACTCTATCCGTATTATAATTGAGCAAAAGGACTAATTCCCCGAGTTCGTGACTGAGAGCTTTAATCCCTCGGAGTCTCCCGGGCAGATATGTGTTTTAAATAATACAGCCTGCTATCCTCTTTTGGTTCCCGTTTCTCAAAATAATACAGGTAAATATCCTGACCAGATGAATTGGTGGTGATGATATAGGTATCCTCGGTAATGGCATAATAGTATGTAGAGGGGACTTTTGCCAGTGCCGGGTGTAGTGGAGCAAGTGTAGCTGAAGATTTGCTCATAGAAACAAAGGTCAAATATCCATTCACCACCAGTGCAACCAGAATCAATAAGAGAAGCAGTTTTATTTCCACCTGTTTCAGCATATTTATTAATACCTCCTCCCTTGCCTGAAGACTCGCATACTAATCTATTTTTTCTCTCTTCTTACGACTACCTTCTTATTGGATTAGAATATTCCATATTGTTTGTTTCTTTCAAATGTTTATTACCCTAATCATTAGGTAAGGGAATGACTTACAAATTCCTTTATCTCCTGGATTCCTGGTCTCCTTATAAATAAGAAACAAAACCCAATATTAAATGTTTATAAGGAAACCAGGAGACCAGGAAAG
>JAGHBZ010000328.1 GCA_021160705.1 Candidatus Sumerlaeota bacterium | reverse complement strand
ATCTGGCGCATCAGTGCGAGCTCTTGTGACCAACGCTCCTGGTCCCAGGTCTTTGACTCCCCGGGCCATATAAAAGCTCCATTAAAACCATCTGCACCCACAAGGTTATATGTAAGAAATAAACCGACTACAATAAGGATAAAATAGTTACCCCCATAGATGCCAAGCTGTTTGACTGATAACTTTGTTTTGACTCTTCGTAAAAATATCTTTGCCATTTCCTGGCTTCTCCCTCCTATTCTGCTATATGTCCAAAAACCTTAATCTCTGAGAGCATCAACCACCCCTTTTGGGGCGTAACAATAACCTTAACGAACCTCCCCTGTCCAGAACCCGAACCGAAAAACTTATTGATAGCCTCATTATTAGAACTCAGAGAGCCCAGCGTAGCAAAGTCTTTATACGTCTTACCATCGGCTGAAATCTGTACCTTTACTGATTCGGGGAGGCTTACTGCGGAGGCATCTGAACGCATAAAGTACGCCTCCACTTTTTTTATTACACATTGTTCTTTCAGGTCTATGGTAACCGTAATATCCGATTCCGGACTCTCCCAACCTACTTGTCCACCCCAGCTGAAGGGAGCTGCGTTGTCTGTAAGTTTCCTGTTTTCGTCGCTATAAATACTTGAGGGTTCCTTAGAATAAAAATATTCCTTCCCTTCCGATAAGAGTCTCGGTGTAGCAAGTATTTTTGGTTTTGTAAATTCTGTAGAATATATACTTAATTCACTACAGAGAAGTAGTTGCTCTGGCGCTAAAAATTCAAACCTGACATACCGGGCAGAAACACCACGGGGAATAAGTAAATTATAGGTATACAAAGTGTCTACACCGTAGCCGAGTGGTTCCATCTTTCCGAGTGATACAAAGTCTTTTGCATCCTTTGAGACCGCCACCTTCACCTCGGTAGGTAGCGCTGATTTCTCGTTTCGGGAGTGAAAAATCGTCGCACGAAAATTATACAATGCTGACCTGACCTTACCTAAGTCCAGCGTCACCATAATAGGCGATTTACTCCTCCAGCCGACCTGGTCTTCAGAGAGTTTTCTTGCTATACCATCGGTCAACTTTACTCCATCATCCGGGAAACGGTCCAGCGGTGCAGGGGTCACACGATATTTGCACCCCCGGGAGATTATCCCAAGTGGCTTGTTTCCGTTTAGATAATTCAAATACGCTATGTACAAATCCAGAGAGTTTTTGGAATTGCAAGGAGAAAGATATGTAAGAAACTCCCAGCAAACAATCTTCTCAACCAATGGTGCTTCAGTCTTTATCTGCTCAGCTATACGTTCAATCTCTGCGGGCTTACTGCCACCTGCTTTGCCACTCTCAAACACCTCTAAATCCGCCCAGAGGGTTCGTTTATGCTTATTACAGACTTTTTTTAGCGCAGTAAAATACTCCACTACATCAGGAATCTTTGCATGATGTACCCCTATACCATCCTGAGGAATTAGCAGGTCAAGATTGGGCACCTCTGCCAATGTCTTATCCCACCATTCTCCATACTCCTTCGGTTTCTGGAATATGACATTATAGAACGGCGCCTCACAAACAATCAAAGACGCATTCAATCTCTTTATATGGTCAGAAACAGGCTTTAGAAATTTCTTAACTAATCGTTGCCGTACTTCTTCATTCACCCACGTAAGATTATCTATTTCCTGTGTAATATAAAATCCTTTCAAAGATTTATGTGAAGAATAAAGATTGTATAATTCGGTAGCTGTTTGGATACTGGCTTGAGCCAGCTCCGCCAGAAAAGCCTCACTTGTCTCTGACCACCACCTCCTTGTATGCACCAATCCAAGGTACACGGACATATTATTTTCATCAGCTTCTGCCAGAATTTTTTCAAGTGGTTGTCTCCCAGCCTGTTTGAGTTCTTTTCGAGAGCTGGGATAGATAGCAGTGTTTCCGTCTGGGGTCTCGCTCACCGTTGCTGAGACGATTATTGTATCCATCTGGAGGTTACGCATCCAGGCAAGCTCCTGAGACCACCTCTCTCTGCTCCAGGATGCACTCTCCCCCATTACCCAGAGAAACGCCCCTTCAATTTTCGGTGGTTCTGCAATACCAGACACTGCTGTAATTTGTAAAAAAATCATTCCAATACAAAACTTCACAAACCATTTCATCTTTCACTCCTCCTCATTACCAGTAAAGCCCACATACTGCTACCGGATTGGCGATATGTATCCTTACTCTAACAATTGTTTTAGCATTCGGTATTCATAATTCATTATTCATTATACCATCCAAATGAAAATCTATATCATTCACTCCTCAATAAATCACATAAAAACTCCCCACAATTCTAATAGAATCACATTGAAAGAAAAAGAGGGGATAGGCTGTGAACCTATCCCCTGACAAGGCTGGATTAGTATACAAACCAATCCTCAACTCCGGCTGCACTGGGAACCCATACATAGATTTCGCTCAGCAGTTTGTGGCTTCCTACATAACCGGGGTCCCAATATAACTCGTACTTGACATACCTTGCGGTCTTATCTTCAGGGAAACAATAACCCCAGTACCACATCGTCTCACCGCCCGGGGAATCAAAAAGAAGCAAATCCGCCCAGTAGGTAAAACTCGAACCGTCAGTGGAACCGTAACACTTGATACTACTACATTCAGCAACAGCAGAGCTATGTGACACAAACTGGTCAACCTGTACCTTCTTGATGTCACTCCTCACAATACCTAAGTCCACAATCAGCGTCACTGAGGAGACATTGTCAGTACCCTGCCAGCCACTTACAGCTCCCCATGCCCAGGCACTTGTCCCATCCGTATATTTTGTATACGGGGGGTTTTCACCAAGCCACCACTGAGATGTGGGAGTCAGTAATGGGTCAGCACTGTAGGATTTCCCCAGAGCAGCATCATCCAGGGCTTCAGCTGACCAGACGTAAATCTCACTCAACAGCTTATGGCTTCCCTGCCACGCAGAATCCCAGTATAACTCAAATTTTACATACTGAGCCGACTGTGGAACAACATTACAATGAACCCAGTGCCACATAGTCTCTCCTCCGGTCGTACCAGAAGAAAACATATCACCCCAATATGTGTACGTGGAACCATCGATTGAGCCATAACATTTTATCTTACTTGATTCTCTTACCGCTGAAGAATGTGACACAAACTGGTCTACCTGGAGTTTCGCAATATCTGATTTCACTTCGCCAAGGTCAACAATCAATGTAACTGAGGAGACATTGTCAGGCCCCTGCCAGCCACTTACAGCTCCCCATGCCCAGGCACTTATGCCATCTGTGTATTTAGTATACGGAGGGTCTTCACCAAGCCACCAACTTGAAGAGGGGGTCAACGGCGGATTAGCTGTGTATGATTTACCAAGAGCATAATTCACAGGCTGGGCAAATGAAACACCGACAAGAACCATCGAAATAATAAACACCATCAATAACACACTTCTTTCCCTTCTCATAATATCATACCTCCTTCCCAGTATTAAGATGGTTAAGATAAGTTACTTACCAGTTCCAAGTCCCGGTCCCCAGCGGAAGATATCGCCATTACTTACAGTACCGTTAGTGGGGTCATACTGAATGAAATAAAAGTCTGCATCTTTATCCGGACCGAATGAGGACAACTGCCAGTACATCACTCCTGCATAAGGACCGTATGGCAACACTTTTTGAATACAATAGTAAACATATGTATCGGGCCAGTTATCAGTTGGGGGTATAAACGGGTCTTTTGGGAGTGAAGTTAAGTAAGCAATAGGAGTGGTGATAGGACGAAGCCCCTGAAATTTTGGGTTGCCATAGTATCCACTCGGGTCAATCCAGCCGGTTCCCGGGTCGTATGGATAATTATTGTTGTCTACAAAGTATGATTCCAGCCCGGTCGCAATGGAACGCATATCCTCATGCGCACGGGATACCTTTGAGCGAACCTGCGCCTCAAGAAAATTAGGTACAGCAATCGCCGCAAGAATGGCTATAATTGCGACTACAATGAGGAGCTCAATTAAGGTGAATGCCTTTTGTCTCATCATAGAATCACCTCCTTGTGAGTTAATTATTTATTCCATATTGTACCAAGGTAGTGAGACAGAGCTCGCAGGAGCCTGATACTTGAATACATAGATTTCGCTCAGGAGTTTGTGGCTTCCTTGATTCTCTGAGGGCCAATATAACTCATACTTTACGTAACGTGCCGTCTTTGCCTCCGTGGGTTCCCAGCTCCAGACGAGAATTATCTCATCGCCTCCCATTCCTGGGGCATCAAGGTCTCCCCAGAACGTAAAGTCAACACCGTTCTCCGAGCCGTAACATTTGATTTGATTACATTCATAGACCGTGGATACGTGCGAAACCATCTGGTCAACCTGTACCTTTCCTATGTCTGTCTTGGTCTCACCTAAATCAAGTACAATAGTCGCTGAGGATACATAGTCTGGACCCTGCCAACCTGTCATATCACCCCAGACAAAGTTGCTCGAACCATCTGTCCATTTTGTATACGGAGGGTCTTCACCAAGCCACCAGACACTGGAAGGAGTTAATAACGGGTCCACCGTATATGATTTACCCAGAGCGTAGTTAAGTTGTGCAGAGGCTGGAGTGGATAATACACTTACTGTAATCATTGCCAGTAAAACTAAGAGACTAACTCTCTTCATAACGACCTCACCTCCTTTCTCAACACACTATTTTGTTTTTGCATTCCTCCTCCCTGAGAACCACAAACAGCGAAAATGAGACTCATTCAAATCAAAAATTTCGAAAATTAACGTTTGCATTAAACCAAGACGATGTTGTTTGTGTCAAGAAAAAAAAATAATTTTTTTTAAATTTTTTTGTACCTGTATATTTAGCTAATCACAAACGACATTTTTCTTTCGAGCGCAACATCTAAAGCATAAGGCTAATGTTTTCAGTGTAATTCAACAAATTCCACGAATGAATCCTTGCGTGGCTGTGGGCACCTGCCCCTCCAATCGGCATCAATATGACCTCATTTGCTGGAAATTTTTTCTCGAAAAAAGGTAAAAACTGAGATACTATTTTGTTGTGCGAACGTTT
>JAGHBZ010000441.1 GCA_021160705.1 Candidatus Sumerlaeota bacterium | reverse complement strand
CAGGGTGCCGTTGCCATTGATGCCACCGCCGTAAGGAGCGTTGCCGTGAGTAATGGTGAATCCAGAAAGAACACAGGACGTTGATTCGGAGCCTGAAAAGGTCACCACTGAGCTGATATGAGTACCATCAATAATGGTGCTGGCGACAATGGTCGGGCTCGTGGGGTCAGTGGAGCGCAGGATAATGTTCTTGCCATTGAAATTAATGTGCTCATAGTATCTCCCCGGTGAGACGATAATTTCATCGCCTTCAGTGCTGGCATCAATTGCTGATTGAATGGTGGGATAATCGTCAGGGACGCTAATTGATTTTGCAGAGGATAATACGGGAGATAAAAATACAAACAAACACGCTGTTATAAGAGCTGGCTTAAAAACCAGATGCCAATAAAATAAATAAAAGAGTGAGAAACCTTTTCTGTTCATTGACCCCCTCCTGTGCTGCCGTAATTTTCTAAACCTGATTGTGTGCCACCGATAGAAAAATGTCAAGCATCATGGAATGCCAATCGTAAAAAAGGCAGGTTACTCTAAAAATGGCAGTTATCTCATTTCAGCGGCGTTCACCAGCCAGCGGAAGAGATTAAGGTGTTCCTGGCGGTCAGTGAGGTATTCAGGATGCCACTGGACTGCCAGAATTGGACGCCCGGGCTGGGTGGATTCAATGGCTTCAATCACACCATCAGGTGCCCAGGCAACTGCACGCATTCCTGGTGCAACTCCCTCTACTGCCTGGTGATGACTGCTATTTACCAGTATTTCATTTTTACGTCCGATGACCTCAAAGAGCAGCGAATCCGGAGCAATCTTCACGGAATGTTCGGTAAACAAACATCCGACCTTTTTGCGATGTCTTATACTGGAGTCCGAAAAAGCACTGGGAACATCCTGCTGAACCGTGCCACCCAGTGCAACGTTGATTAGCTGAGCACCCAGACAGACTCCCAGAATAGGGATTTTTCGTTCTACGGCTTTTTTCACCAACGATAGTTCAAACTCCTGACGAGGTGATTTCATTGGTTCGGTCATAGGATTTTGTGGCGAATTCCAGCTGCGCGGGTCAAGGTCGGGACCACCGGTTATAATTAACCCGCAAACACAGTCAAAGATGTCTTCCATTATCTGGTTCTGCATTATAGCAGACAACACCACTGGAAACCCCCCGGCTTTTATCACACCATCCAGAAATCGGGTAGAGATACTCACAGAGGGTGCATAGTGTTTGTGCTCAATCCAGTTTGACGTAAGTCCTATTAATGTTTTCATTCTTTTTCTCCTTGTGGCAGAACAGGATATTGTCAAAAGTTTTTGGGAAAAATCCTTAAGGCTCTTTATTTTTCAGGATATTGTGTTAAATCACCTTGCCTCTCCTATTATTAAGCAAAAGAGAATTTATTATCTCCTCAAAGAGGAGGCAAGCTTTATATCTAAAATTGCTCAATTCATTACCAGAATTTGCTCCAACTTCACCTGTAATAAAACTGTATATTTCTCAAGGTGTGGTAATAGGAACTTTTATCCCGGTTTTTGTAAAGGAAGATGGTACTATTTATCTTTTGCTTTTCCAGAGAGGGGAGAGTTCACGGAGTCGTTCAATAATCCCGGGTAAAACCTCAATAACGGTATCAATCTCTTCTTCTGTGGTATATCGCGAGAGACTCAACCGCACAGTACCGTGCACATAATTGTACGGCACACCCATTGCACGTAGCACATGGGATGGCTCAATTGAACCGGTAGTACACGCAGACCCACTGGAGGCACAGATACCTTCCCGGTCAAGCATTAGCAGAATGGACTCACCCTCCACTCCCTCAAAAGAGATGCTACTGGTATTGGGGAGTCGTTCTGTCTCGGCGCCGTTTACACGCGAGTCAGGTACCTTCATCAGGATTGCCTGCTCAAGTTTATCCCGGAGGTATTTGACTCTGCTGGTTTCTTCTTTGATGCTTTTTTTTGCCAGTTCACAGGCTTTCCCCAGCCCAATGATACCCGGCACGTTTTCAGTCCCAGCGCGCCGTGTATACTCCTGGTGACCACCAATCATATACGGCTGAAATCGTGTGCCACGTCGAATGTAGAGCACCCCTACCCCTTTAGGGGCGTGGAGTTTATGTCCACTCAGTGAAAGCAGGTCAATGGTGCTATTTTCAAGGTTAATCGGGATTTTGCCAATTGCCTGCACTCCATCTACGTGAAACACAACGCCGTGAGCCTTTACGATTTTACCTATTTCTTCAATGGGAAAGACTACGCCAGTTTCATTATTGGCATACATTATAGAGACCAGTGCAGTATGAGGTGTGATAGCTGCTCGCAATTCATCAATATCAAGTCTGCCCTGCGAATCAACACCAAGCCAGCTCACCCGATACCCTTTTCGTTCCCAGAACTGCGCAACGTTTAGCACTGAAGGGTGTTCTACCTTCGTAGTAATGATATGCCGTTTCTCTGGATACGACTCCAGCGTTCCCCAGAATGCTGCGTTATTTGATTCAGTGGCGTTAGCAGTGATAATTATTTCTTCAATACTCCTGGCGCCAATTAAGTCAGCGATTTGTTCTTTTGCTTGGTTCAACAGTTTTCGCACCTGCCCACCAAACGTATGCATACTGGACGGATTGCCATAGTAATCAGTGAGAAAAGGTTTCATTGCCTCCACCACTTCAGGTGCCACACGGGTAGTCGCGTTGTTATCCAGATATATAACGTTTTTTATCATTTTCACTTTACCTCTTCTACCAGGATTTCATTATCCACCAGCTCGCGCAATTTTTGTTCAACGTATTGCTTGATAGTTACCGGAGATACAGGACACTCCCGACAAGTTCCAAGCATCTCCACCTGAACGATGTTATCTTTGATGTCTACGAGTTTAATATCGCCACCATCAGCCTGAAGTTGTGGTCTGATTTCTTTCTCAATCACATCTTCAATCATTTTCATCCTCTGGAGATTGGTGAGGGGTCTCTTTTGTACCGCAACGAGCTCTGGCGGTTCGGCAACCTGTTCCCCTAACGTGGCATTAATTATTTTCTGAATCTCTTCTTTACATTTACCGCAACCCCCTCCTGCTTTTGTATATGTTGTCACCTCATCCACTGTTCGCAGGTGATATGCGAAGATAGCGTTGCGGATTTTATTTTGTGTCACGCCAAAGCAATGGCAGACAAGTGGCGAGGTATCCATCTCTGGTGGGGGTTGAAGTCCTTGCTTTGCATAATAGTCTTCCAGTGCACTACGCAGTGCATCTGCACCCATCACTGAACAATGTATCTTTGCCTCCGGAAGACCGCCTAATTCACGAATAATGTCTTCGTTGGAAATGCCTGCTACTTCATCCACACTTTTGCCGATAATCATCTCTGTTAAGACTGATGCAGAGGCAATCGCTGCACCACACCCAAATGTCTTGAACTTAGCGTCAGTGATAATCCCCTGGTCATTAATTTTCAGCTGGAGCTTAATCATATCACCGCAGACAAATGAGCCTACCTGAGCCTCAGCATCAGGGTCTTCTATCTCACCGACATTCCTGGGGTTCATAAAATGTTCTATTACTTTTGGTGAATATTCCCACATTTTTCTTTCCGTTAATTTAATCCAAACAAAAAGTATACTATTTTACTATACTAAATATCAAGTGTTTTGAGCAGTTATGGAAAATAATTTATCCGGCTTCATTTGCGAGATTGATATACCTGTTTGCAAAAGAAATAACACAATAAATTACACAGGGTTTTATAAATGAAAGAGACTTCATTGAGTCCTGAAGCAAAGCAGGTTGGGATTATGAGTTCTCTTTTCCCTACTAATTATAAATTTTTCATAATTTTTGTTCATATAATCACTATTGAAGATTCGTGTATTTGTTTTCTAAGATTTAGTTCCGCCAGGAACGACCTGTATATAGCCCAATGCGTCCGCACCGGGTATACTTCTTTCAATTATTATCTGCTCCTTACCTAACGGTTAGGGAATGACTTACAAATTGCTTTATCTCCTGGATTCCTGGTCTCCTTATAAATAGGAAACAAAACCCAATATTAAATGTTTATAAGGAGACCAGGAGACCAGGAAAGGCTGGATTATTTATAGCATTTCTTTTTTGCAACAGTATAGTTCCGAAGGAACGCCCTGTATATAGCCCAGTGCGAAAGCGCTGGGTATATTGGCAATAAGAAAACGTACATAGCTCCATAGGAGCGACCTGTGTAAATCTGAACAGAAATTTTGCAAAATTTATAAACGGTTGGGTCTACTAATTTTCACGACTCGGTTTTCACCCTGTTGAAAACAGGGTGTTAATAAAAAGTGAAGCACACTGCTGTTACGCCATCACAGAGGTCTTTCCACCCGATGGAATTCACTTCTTGACGAGAGTTAAATTTAAAACACGCGGATTTTTAAGGAGGAAGCGAAACCTATCAATTATTATCTGCACCTTATCTGATGATCAGGGTTAAAAAATATATCAAAGCGCTAGGTTCGGCTAACGTACCACAAAAAATCGTGATGAACCAGTTTTCTGAAAGCAAAGAACCGGGGTCTTACCATTACATAAAATATGTGCCTATCTTACGGTGAGCAATTTGAGTATGAAATATTATTACAAGCAAAACTCCCAGCCCATCCATCGTCAGGTCAATTAGGTCAAAAATGCGTCCCTCAACAAATGTCTGGTGCAACTCATCCCCAAACCCAAACAGAATTACAAATAGAAAAAGACTCAGATATAGAAACCCCTTTCTGGATGAATGAAGAGAACGTGGAGATACTACCCATAGACTGAATACTCGCAGTGTGCATATCCCAAGTATGAAATACTCCGCAATGTGTGCAACTTTATCAAGGTAAATGTTCTCCACCTGCGGGAGATTCGTCGCCGGCTGATTGGACAATGAAAAAATTAGAACAATCGCCGTAAGCCAGGGAACATAATAGAAAATTATTTGATAATAGACGTTATTTCTTGTCGGGTATTCCATCCTTGTCTCTTCTGATAACTTCATCTACTCCACACCCCGGAGACCCGGATTCCATCCCCTGCATAGCACTTTTCAGTTTCGCTCGTATTCATTTTAATAAATTACAATCTCACGCTAACATAATCCCTCAAATATTATCCATCTCAATTTTTAATGAGTCTTTTCCTCCCTGAAGAAAAGAGCGAGATACATCAGGAATAATTGCTATTCCTATCTTCCTGGTTTCCTTATAGCAAATACTATTTCTCCGCTTCACGTACCCCCTACAACAAGATTTCTGTTTCCAATGATTCCCTTCCTTCTCTCATTAAACAAATCTGGAAAATGCAGATGTCTAACTCCACCTGAAGAACAATAATAGCTTTGCAGTTCTTGTGTGAGTTGAGCGCACACTATTTAAAAATTTAAGTTGCATAAGAGGTTATAAGGGGATGCAAGAGGATTGTCTCGGTAATGCCTTATTTGGTTAAATACAGGTATTCTGAAGTTTGTTGCAGACTGGAACATCGCCTCACGCAAACACGCTAAGGCGACTAACAATAGGAATGAATCTGGTCGGTCCTTTGCGTCTTGGTGTCCTGGTGTCTTTGCGTCTTTGCGTGAGATTTATTGCCAATAGAGGAGTCTTTGAAAAAATGCCTGAGGATAGGCTGGTCAAACTCGGCAAACAATATAACCGAATCTGGCGCGAGGCTGAGCGGTGTATCGTCTCTTATCTCAGAAAACTCCGTCACTCGGTAGTTGATGAAGCCTCTGGCAAGAAAATTACTACTTACTCAATGGAGAACATTCGTGATTTTTATTATGCTATCACCTGTCTGAAACGCATCCAGGAAGGCAGACAGGCAGCTCTTTCACTGGAGGTCAAATACGGCGATGAACAACAAGACAACTCAACACATCTTGACCTGCTCCAGAAGGAAATTTCTCGTGTTCTTGAAAAAATGCAGGAGAACGACAACGATTCATCAAGCACTGAAGATTCGCTGTAAATTTGACATCCAGCTCTTTGCTCGCTACTTTTTCCCGCATTATTGTCGTCTGCCGTTCTCCCGAATGCACCAGTATATCCTTCGTCGGTACCAGCGTACATTAACCGCTGATGCGGACGACATCCTACAGCGCAAAGGCTACAACGAAGCCATCGCCGCTCCACGTGGCTATGCTAAATCAACACTCAAGACCTTGATTTTGCCGATTCACTCTATACTCTATCAGCAGGAGAAATACATCATCATTATTTCCGCTACCTTAAAGCAGGCAACTCAGCGACTTCGTAACATTAAAGCCGAATTCTTGAATAACAAACTCCTTCAATCTGTGTATGCTGATGAGCTTAAACAACGCTCTGTCTGGACGACCAAGAGCATCAATGTAAATGGCGTTCAGGTGGATGTGTTCTCAGCGGGAACTGAACTCAGAGGGATTACCTATGGCGAAGTACGACCAACCAGAATCATTATTGACGACGGCGAAGACTCTGAAGCAGTAGAGAACCCGGAACAACGAGAAAAACTCCTGAACTGGTTTAATGAAGTAATTGAGAACCTCGGCGATTCTTACACTCGCCTTGAAGTCATTGGCACAGTGCTTCACCCGGAGAGTCTACTGGAGACGCTCCTGAAACGACCGGACTTTAAGTCACGGCGTTATTCCGCAGTGATTAAGTTCGCAGAAAACCAGCAACTCTGGGATGAATGGCACCGGCTACTTACTGACCTCAGAGACCCGAACCGACTTGAGTCCGCACGCCAGTTCTTTGAACAACAAAAAAACGAAATGCTCAAAGGCGCTCAGGTGCTCTGGAAACAAAAAGAGGATTACTATCAGCTTATGTGTCAGCTAATCACACGAGGACGACGAGCCTTCTTCAAAGAAAAACAGAACGAACCACGCTCCGCTGAGTATCGCATATTTGACCCTGAGTCTTTCGTCTATTTTGCTCTGCGTAATGGTAACCTGATAATCAAAGGCAAAAAACACCAGCCCCAACCACGCTCCTCAATGAAAGAGGTTTCAATAGATGAACTGAAAATCTATGGGTTTCTTGACTCCGCACTTGGGGGTGGTTCTGGACGCTATCGCAAATCTGATTACGCCGCAATCGCCACTGTTGGGGTTGACCGCTACGGCTACTGTTACCTGCTGGATATGTGGCTTCAGCGTGCAACACCCACACAGCAGGTCAGACGCATCTTTGAACTTCACGAACGCTGGAATTATCATCTGTTTGGTATTGAGGCAAATTGTTTTCAGTCATTGCTCCTGCTACCGATTGAAGAGGAACGCAAGAGATTAAAATCAGAAGGCAGGACACACTGGCAACTGGCTGTGCAACCTGTGACGCATAAGCAAAACAAAATTGCGCGTATCACTGCACTGGAACCACTTGTGACCAATGGCTGGCTTCTATTCAACGAACGATTACCCCGTGGTATGCTCCAGCAATGCCAGGATTTTCCGGATTCTCCACACGACGACGCTTTAGACGCTCTGGAGGGAGCAGTTGCTCTGGCGCGCCACTCCGCAATTACACCTAAATCGCAGATTCATTCTCCGCGCCGCTCACTTCCCGCACTAAACAATTTTTAACTGAAGGAGAAACTAAGTTCACACGACTCTTAAAAGAACTACCCGTAAATCAGCAGGATTAATCACCACGCAGTTTTGAGCTAACTGAACCTGGATATTATCTCTGCCCTCTCACGAGGTCTGCGAAATCAGTACCCATATTTAAACTACCCGAACTTACCTCTGGCTCTTTTTCTCCATTAGGAATAAGATAACTCAGTACGTATATTTAAGCTACCCGAGACCCGGGGTGTTCAATTATTTCCTCTCGCTCCTGGCAAAAATAAAAAACCCGGTGCCAGAAAGCACTAAACAGGATTATGCCGATTCGTTACTCACTTTTCCCATTGACGCAAAGCCTCTTTTTTTGTAAAAAATTATCTTTGAACATTCTGGATAATTTTTTCAATCTATTAGATAATCTCATTATATTTCAGCCATTTGAGTTTGGGGATAGAAAATGCGACAGCTAACATTTCTCAGAAAAGAGGAGAAAAAATTAATTAACTTAAGAGAAGCAAGCGAGTGGGCATCTCAATATCTAAATCGTAAGGTCACAATTTCAAATATCTCCTACTTACTTCAATACGGAAGAATAAAGAAATATGGAGATGATGGCAATCCTCTGATAAGTATAGAGGAGTTAAAGAATTACTACGACTCTTTTGACAAAGAGAAACAATGGAAAAGAATACTTGGCGATGACCTTAATTGGCATTTGTCTTTCACAGAATATAAAGAATCAGAAAGAACAAAACACGTCCATAGATTGCACCCATATAAAGGGAAATTCATCCCTCAATTAGTTGAATATTTTCTTGATTCTCATACTGATGAATACAAGAGAGAGGTGTATTTTCACAAAGGTGATATTGTATTAGACCCCTTCTGTGGGAGTGGCACGACTTTAGTCCAAGCAAACGAATTAGGGCTACATGCGATTGGTATAGATATTTCTTCATTTAATGTTTTGATTAGTGATGTAAAAATCGCAAAGCACAATATTCCATTACTTGCAAAGACAATAAATGCTTTAACAGCAAAACTTGAGGATTTTCAGAAGAATAGAAAAAATGTTGTCTTTGAGGAGCATTTGTTAAGTGAGCTTTCAAAGTTCAACTCAAGATATTTTCCATCTCCAGAGTATAAGATGAAAGTGAGGAGTGGCGAGATAAAAGAAAAAGAATATGCCAGAGAAAGGGAAAAAGAGTTTCTGGAGGTTTATTATTGGTTGGTAGAGAAATATCAAATAAAAATCAAACAAGATAATGATACTACTTTTTTAGACAAATGGTTTTTAGCACCGGTAAGAGAAGAGATAGATTATTTATTTGAAGAGATAAAAAACATAAGTGACACAGACATCAAAAAGGTATTAGCGATTATTTTAAGCAGAACCGTGCGTTCTTGTAGAGCAACAACCCATGCGGATTTGGCAACTCTAAAGGAGCCGGTATTCGCCACCTATTATTGCAAAAAGCACGGGAAAATATGTAAACCAATTTTTTCAATTATGGGTTGGTGGAAAAGATACAGTATAGACACTTTAAACCGACTTATTGAGTTTGACAGATTAAGAACAGATACATTCCAAATATGTCTGGTAGGGGATAGTAGAACCATAGATATTTACGAGGAGACAAAAAAGAGGAGTCCTAAATTTGCGGAAATATTGTTGAGGGACAAAATAAGAGGTATTTTTTCCAGTCCCCCATACGTTGGTTTGATTAACTATCATGAGCAACATGCCTATGCATATGAAATTTTCGGCTTTGAGAGGAGAGACGAATTAGAGATAGGTCCTTTATTCAAGGGACAGGGACAAGAGGCAAGGGAGGAGTATGTTAAAAATATTGCAGAGGTATTAAAACATTGTAAGAAATTCCTCAGGTCAAATTACGATATTTTCTTAGTAGCGAATGATAAATATAATCTTTATCCCAGAATTGCTGAGTTAGCGCGGATAAAGATTGTT
>JAGHBZ010000101.1 GCA_021160705.1 Candidatus Sumerlaeota bacterium | reverse complement strand
TTTATAAATGGGAGAAGTCTTAAGGCATATAATATGAAACCAATTGTACCACCGAATAAGTGAATCCCTGAACCCCAGATGGTCGCGATAATAATCCACAAATGCCCTGGGATATTCTTTAATAGTGCTCCATTGCCATCTGAAGACGGGTTTTTCAGCCGGGCGCCGTTTTTCTACCAATTCAGGAGCAGGGTCAATATTAAAAGCATTATCAATTAAGGGAAGAAGAATTCCTGCCCAAAACAGGACAATTAGAATGATGCTTTCAATTTTCTGAAGTTGCGATGTACTCTCTTTTTTCATAACTTAACTTTAGAACCTGAAATAAATAAATGGAGTATAAGTCTCCGAAGCCAGCGTCATAGCTGAGCCAAGAAAAATTAAAATTATACAGGTCACTCTGCCCGCCAAAAAGAGACCTTCAACCAGAGGCATTATTCTGGAGCTACAACGAGAACGGATTTTTTCATAATACGAAACAAGCCAGGGCACAACCGGTAAGGAGCCAATATACCCAACTATCAGACAAAGAATTATTTTGTTATTCAAATAAAGCCCGGTGTGATATTCCACGCCATCGCCATCTACGAAACCGAAAATGCCTTTGAGGAAAACAAAAGCCTGAGTCAGCGACTCAGCACGGAAAAAAGCCATACTCGTCATAAATAGAAAAAAACAGAAGATGACTTTAATTGGATGCCATACCCTTGTTTTAAGATTGTTGCGAATCATATATCGTTGTACCGAGAGATAGAACCCACAGAGAAGCCCCCAGAATATAAAGTTCCAGCTTGCGCCGTGCCACAGACCAACTAAAACCAGGAGCGTTATGATATTAAAATAAACCTTGAACGCAGAGCCTCTGGAGCCACCCATAGCCCGATAAGGGTAGTCTCTGAGCCAGGTGTTCAAACTGATGTGCCAGCGCTGAAAGTACTCAGTGGCAGAAGCTGCGATGAATGGATACCTGAAATTTTCTTTAAATTTAAAACCGAGCATTCTACCCAACCCAATAGCCATATCAGAGTACCCGGAGAAATCATAATAGATTTGTAGAGAAAACCCAAATAAGCCTAACCAGGCAAGCCCGGGAGTCATCTGGCTGAAAGGGACGTCAAAGATTTGGTTAACAGGCACAGCCAGGGTGTTAGCAATAAGAACCTTTTTGCCCAATCCCACAACAAATCGCCTGATACCGTAAGCAAATCCTTCTCTGGTAATGGTACGCTCAACCAGCTGCTTGGCTACGTCACGGTACCGAATAATTGGACCGGCGACTAATTGTGGAAACATTATAATATATGTCGCATAATTCAAGAAATTCCGGGTAGCTCTGGTATTGCCAAGATAGACGTCAAAAGTGTAACTCATAGATTGGAAAGTATAGAAACTGATACCGAGAGGCAAAATGAAATTTACAGCGGTCTCCAACCTGAGGCTCTCTAAACCCAACATTCCAACAAATAAATTGTAGTTACGAATCCCAAAATTAGCGTACTTGAAGAATCCTAAGATGGATAGATTGGTAATAATTGAAGTGATTAAGGCAGCCTTTTGAAGTGTGGTACGCTTTGCACCTTTCTCTAATTTCTTAATAGGCAAATTATTTCCAAACGCACCAGAGATAACAAGCCCACATATATAGTCAATGAGTGCGGAAGCCAATAAGATACCTATAAACCAGTTCTCGCTCCAGAAATAAAAGAAAAAACTCAAAAGAAATAAGACAAGATTGCGGTATTTTCTCGGAGAAATAAGAGAAAGTATTAACGTAGCAGGTAAAAAGAGAAAAAGGAAGAATGTAGAACTAAATACCATAACGTAAACCGGTACTTTTTTTCAATTAAGGTAAATGAGAAATCCACTCAGCAGTTTTTCGAGACCCGCTGACAAGCCAAATGACCAAAAAATTCATTCTCATTTGCTTTCAGCGAAAATTCTTTAGTAGAACAGTTATACGTAACTTAGCAGACAGGTTAAGCGTAGAGTTGTCCGCACAAAGACTCATAATCCTCCAAAATCTATGAATTAAAGCCCGACGGAACGCCGGGAGCTGGTTAGATAGAAATCTTTAACTTTAACGTAATAATCTTTTTCTTTGGCACAGACATAACAATCTCCTGCCCGTTAGCATTAACTTTCAGGGGAACATTGCCGGTCTCATCAAGGTTACATAAAAACGCTTTTTTAATTTTGAAGTAAGACCAGATTTTTCCCTGAACCGTTTTGTTCAGCGGGTTATAAAAACGCAGAATGATATAATTGCCTTTTTCGGCTTTTTTTAATGCAGTCAGGCAAAGAGTGTCAGGAGTCAGTTTCAGAAATGATTGCGTTTTGGTAAAGATTTTCCCGTCGTGTCGCCCGTGGTGAGCTGGAATAACCGGGTATTTAAATTCATACATCTGCTTCAGGAGTTCGGAGTTTTCCCATCTACCTTTAAAGAAATAAAAGGCATACCTGAAAGTATGTTCACCAAGCATTTGAGACCCTTCGTTGCCAAGACGTTTAACCCGGTCTTCACGAAAGAGACCTGACATTTTGGGGTATTGGTAAGTACGCAGGAGTGTTGTTGCCACAGTACCCACCTCATCTTCAATGACCTCGTACTCAGTCAACCCAAAACTCAGCACAGCCAGACCCCGGTTTTGGTTGCACGTGCCATGACATCCATTCATCGGATAAGTGCCAGTCCAGGGCTCAAGCCAGCTACTGGTATCTTCAAGATGAACTGAGCGCTCCACCATATCAAACTGCGTATGGGCAAATGATGATGTAGGTTTAAAACCAGCCTCAGCCATCATCCTGAGTCGGTGGTCGCGAACGGTGTTATTAACGACGGTTTTAACTTCAATACGTGGTACGGATTTTTTCAGGGTTACAAAACTTGTAATAATTAACTCCTTTTCTTCAGACGTGCGTGCAGTCTTCTTTTCTGTTACACCAACAGGGAGGGACCATTTCCATCTAATAGAGAAGGTAGTCATCACTGGACCATCAACGACTTTAGAGATTTCCGCCTGGAGTCCCAGGGTGTTAAACACACGGTCAGATGGAGGAACCCATCGCCACCAGGGGTCGCCGCACTCGCCTGAATCCTCAAAGAAATTGATATTGTGGTAGACCTCGTTTGTTCGCTTATCCGTTACAGTGAGTGTCCCATTTGATTCAATTTTTACGCGGAGGAATTCGTTCTCCATAACATTTGTAGCAGTGGTGAGGGTACCAAAATTGTGTTTGCGAGCCCAGGGCTCAGGTTTGACCCGATACGTGGCGAAACCCAGAGCAGGGATATTCTTTGCCTCAAAGGCAACCTGCCACTTCCAGGTAGGAAAAGTCATAGGCAACCAGCTCTTCTCAGTAGCAATCAAGTAGCTTTGTTCACGTCCCATAGTCTGGTGTGGCACAGGGTTACCATCAGGGCCTTCAATTGAGAAGGGTCGATAATCCTCATTAGGCTTGTTCATAGGTATATCCACAAAGCATTCCACGACTTCTGTTCGTTCCCGGGTCGTTGGATTAAAGACGGTAATAAGCACATCATCCGGAGATGCACTGGAGGTATCAATTCCCATAACAATAGTGCCAAGCGCTTTTTTCAGCCAGGCTTCAGCAATAAGGAACGCCTGGTCAAACCTTCCCATCATATCCTGGTGAATCTGGTCAGGACTCAGACCGCAAATGGCATCATGTGAATGGTTAGCCAGCACATACTTCCATGCCAGTCGAAGAGCTGTTCTTGGATATTCCATACCTAACTTTTCAGCAATCACCGAGAATGGCTCACACCACTGCATAAGAGCGCGTTCGACTTCAGCGTTTCTGATTTTAAGATACATACGGGAGGACATAGAATCTTTGAGGAAGGCGTTGAACGCCTTTTCACGACTGGGGTGACGCTGTTCGCCCTTCAAGACCTTAAGGCGCGAGTAGTCCACCTTTGACTTCAGGTCTTTCAGGTAGATAGGGAGTGAACTAATCATAAATCGCCAGTTTGGATTAACTTTATTGCATTCCTCAATAATACGAGGTAGGTTCTCACAGGGACCAGTGCTATCCATACCGTCAAATAGACAGAGTACGGGAGAGGTGGCATCGCGCAGAGCTTCCTCCATAGCGGTGAGTACACCTTCACGTATAGGTGCAGGATTCCAGGTTTTGGTGAACGGGGCATCGAGCAAACGCGGTTCTTCTTCATGGTCGGATTCCAGACGACAAAGGTGAAAGGGAAGATAACCATATTGCCATTTATAGCCCTCCCAGTCATTAGGGACCATCGTTCTTGCTTCCACATAAAGATAAAAAGCGCCTCTTCCAACATTAGGGCTGAGACGAATACCAAGAATTCGGGTACCATCAGGTGCTTCAAGTAAGTATTCATTGTCGCATCCCTCGTCATTAAGACCACGGTAGAAGATAATACCATCAATACCAAATCCAGCGTAGATTTGAGCAATCTGAGATACCTGCCCATAGGAGGTAGGAGTGTAGCCAACTTTGCAGGTGTAGCCGAACTCGTCGCCGATGCTCCTGCCCATTAAGAGGTTGCGTATGATTGACTCACCGTGAATGACGTTCATCTCTGGAAGAGTATACCAGGGACCAACGATTAGGCGTTTAGCACGGATAAGGGCAGCGAGTCGGTCGCGGTTTTCGGGTTTTAACTCCAGATAGTCGTCAAGGAATATAGTCTGCGAGTCAAAGTTAAAATACTTATACTCAGGATTCTTTTCCATAATATCCAGTATGCGGTCAAGCAGGTCAAGTAGATACATACGCGTCTCCTGAAAAGGGAAACGCCATTCACGGTCCCAATGGGTATTGGGGAGTACGTGGATAGTGCATTTCATATTTTGTTTTTCTTTTTGAGTCAGTTTTCTGCTCATAGTTCACTCCTGAAAAGTATAAGAATGAAGTATTACTTTTGAACTGCGTCATAGTCACGGTGTTGCATCCAGATATTATGGATGAGGTCATAGCTTTCCAGAGGCATACCCCTGAATATACAGTTGGAGGTACAGAACACATAGCCACCCCCGGGCTTACCCCATTTTAGACAATACTCGGCGCTTTCACGGATTTGTTCAGGTGTACCCGTGTGCATATAAGCGCAATGCACATTACCACAAAGAGCAACCTTTTTCCCATAACGTTGCTTTACTTCCTTAATGTCCACGCCAGCCATTGGGTCAAGGGAGTGAAGTGCATGAGGGTTAGCACTGACAAGGTCATCAATGATTGGCATAATATTGCCATCGGTGTGCTTAATCACATAAGCACCACGCCGTCTGAATTCCGCTATACATTCCTTAAGATAAGGCGCAATGAATTCTCTGAATAAATCTGGACCGAGAAAAGGACCATCATTGGTACAATAATCTGAACAGAGGATAAATCCATCAGCGCCAGCCTCCATAAGCTTGTCGCAATTTATAAAGGACTCCTCCACATTTTTCCGGGCTTTTTCGTGCATACGCTCAGGGTCTGTTAAGAATGCAGTGCAGAATTCTTCAGCCTCAGTGAAAGGAATCATAAATGTAGGGTCATTATGAGCCATAACCAGGAACTCATCACCAGCGATATATCGAATTTCCTTAAGCGTATCCAGTACACCCTGAGTGCAGGTAGTATAAGGGTCCTGCCCGGGTGGTTCGTGCTTGCCAAGGGTGCTATTGACAAAGATAATGGAGTGGTCATATCGTCGGGCAATGTCTACATAGAGACGTGCATTATACTTTACAATCTCCAGATACGACATACCAGTGGCATCAGGTTCAAAAGGAAAACCAAAAAAGGTACGTCCCTCAAAGTCGCGCTCTGTCTCATAAAAGGCAAGCTCAAAAGTGGGCACGTAATCTGGTATACCACCGGTGATTGCAGTGATTGCACGTTCACGATGTGTCATTGTCTTAAGCATAGTTAGATGTCCTCAATTTTTAAGCATTCTAAACTTACTCAGCCAGAGTAATCCCATTTCTATCAATATGGTAGTTTTTCCCCTGATACCTTAAATTTCTAAGACTTGCTCCTTTATCAAGCTGGGGTGCGACACCTTTAAATTTCAGACCTTTATCCAGTGTCGCATTAACGCCAAATAGCGACTCAATAACCATAGCTGGATACGCCCCATTTGCGGCTACAGTCCAATCAGCCATAAAACCTAAAATATATGAACACTTCCAGGCTCCGCCCTTGAATGAGGGGTAAAGGGGATGAACCCAGTGCGCCTGTCCTAATGGACCCTGATACGCCACAGGCGCAATCCTCAGTAGCCATTCAAATGCTTTGTCTGCATACCCTATTTTAAATAGACCATTAATCACCTGTGCGGGTAAGGAGGGGTACGCACCAGTCCATTGCAGGTCAACTCGCCAGGCACGATGAGCGTCGTCATCCCAATGAGCAAGTGCGCACATCCAATTTTCAGTCTGGTGATTTTCAAAGAAATAAGTCGCCATCTCCTGTTGGACATTTTTGGGTAAATCATCCGCAATGCTTTCAAGCACAGCGATGAAGTCATAGATGTGATGAACATCGTTGAATGAGCCATCAGGTTGTCGACATCGCCAGTAACCTTTACCTTCCGCATAAAGGGTCATTACATTCCGAAGGAGCTGTGAAGCATCGTTCTCAAGTTTTTCAGCAATAGAGTGTTCACCTCTGAGTCTCCTTAACTCAGCAACCTGCCGAAGTGCAGCCACCCACATAGCGTTAAATGCAGCTACCTCGTGAGTATACGTGCTGACACACTCCAGCAGGTTAGCCACTCCACCGCAATCCGCAAGCCCGTGCCCGTGTTTATCAAGGTTATGCCACTCAAGGGCGTGCTCCTGCAAGTGGTCAATGATGGGACGACCGTTGACCTGATGATTTAACCAATTGAAGTTCCCTGTAAACCGAAGATAATTGTATGATAGACGAACGATTGCAGAGCTATTCACCGCGTACCAGACGCCCAGGGGTTTTCCAGTCACATAGTCGGTAGCAAGATAATTCTTAATATCCACCCCGAGCCACACCTCAATGTGTTTGCGCATAACCTCCGGGTCAAGCAAAGCGTAAAAGGGTGCTGCAATCATCATATCCCAGAGAAAGGAAGCTGTGGTCCAATAATTGGGAGACAAGGTGACATATGCCGTGCCGTATGAACTGATAGGATTATTCCTTCGGAGCACAAGACACCCCAGAGTAGTCATAAGATAAAGGCGAAGCAGGTCTTCGTTCTCGGTTATTAGGGCAGGCAGGTGTCCTGAATAGAGGTCATTTCCGGGGATGAAAGCTTTCTGGATTCTGTCGTTCCATTTCCTCAGAACAAGCTCACAGGACTGGTCAAAGCCATTAATGTGCTTGATATAGCGTTGGCGAGCAATTTCTTCTGACTCACCCAGCGCTGCGACAAAATTCAGTGTCCATCGTTCTCCGGGACCCAGTTCAACCTGATACATAAAGGTTTTCCCTTCAACCCTATCAGGTGGTGGAGATGTGCCCTGGTATGAGAAAGCCTTAGGCGCAGAAGAGAAACACATCGCACCCAGCTGTTTTTCAAAAGACCAGGATTCTTTGTGTTCGTCCATTACTCCAATCATTGGAGCAATACCTGCCCATTCATCAATGGTGTATTTCAAGCGTCCGGCAAGTTTAATACCTACTTCCACAGAACGTTTTTCTGATGAAGGGTTCAGGAGTGTAAGTCGAATCAGGGCACCGGGTTCATCTGGCAATGCACGGGTAACTGTCTCCACGTCAAGCCCTTCAAATTTTGTACGGCGTCTTACACGGTCAGGATACCAGGTATAACCCACCTGCACATCACATAATGCAGGATGCTGGCGATTGAGATAGAGGATGGCAGTTGCCTCACCATTCCCGGAAAAGGGGGGAAACATAAAGTTGTGTATATCCATAGGATTGGGTCCGGTGCGAAAACAGCCAAGGTCGTTAAACAGAGGTGGATGGCTGAAATGGTCGCGCCAGTACTGCCACATCTCTGCTGATGCCAGCTGGTCACAATGGAGAGATGATATTTGCGACATATCAAGCTTGGTTGAGTTTGCCATTTTTTTCCTCCCTGAAACCTCTATTATAACCGAGTAAGGTCTATCCTGAGAAATCGTGGATAATATACATCACATTTCTCTAATAAGTCTGATATCGAACGGGTATTAACAACATAAGTGAGAATCATTTCATCTTCATTTGCTCTGAGATGCGGATGCATCCTCAAAGTATAAAATAAGTGTGCGTGAACAGGCTTTGCGTTTTGCTCCCGGAAGATTAGCGCAGGGGGGCTCCAGGGTCCGGTTAATGAAGGTGCGGTCGTGATATAAAATTCAGCATTTCTGGGGTTATAAGTTGTAGCAAGGTAACGTTCACGCGGAGCATCATAAAAGATAGAACATTCCGTCACACCGGGTTGATAAAGTGTAGCAAGATGATAGGCATCCGATGACCAGTATTGAGATTTATCTGCATTGCACCAGTACTCAAACGTATACGTATGCTCTTTCTTAAAGAGTTCCTCCACACGCACCCGAGCTAACACGGCAGAGGTAATTTTAAATGAGGGCAATCCTGGTAAAAACATAACTCCAAGCAGATAAAGAAAAGGAGATTCCAGTAGACAGGACGAGCAGAACCATACATTATCCAGGGGACGCGGAATTGGGATTGGCTCAATCTGCCAGTCATAAGGATGCCTGGAGGTATCTCGAACACGCATTACCCAGCTATTAAGGACACGGAAAGACAGGGCTTCACATTCTCTCTTAGCATAAGTGACTCCGTATCCGAAAAGAAAAAGTTCCCCATTGATGCAAATGCCCGTGCCTGGCCAGAACCATCGGTTATGCTCTTCAGCCGGGAGAGTAAAGAAATCCGCTGGCTCCCCTTTTCTATTAGTGAGGAACCATTCAATATTTTCAGGACGAGCCGGACCCGGCGACTGAATGGCAATAGTGTTGCGTGGCATTGCAGTAACTTTCCGTTTACCGTGTTTCTGGGTACCAATAAGTGTATCCCCAAACACCCAGAGTATCCGACCATCAGAGAGAGGAATGGATAATGCGGCATCTGCTCCTATATACCCAGAGGAGCGAGGAGCAAATAGGCAGTCAAGCTCAGTAGCCTGTGTCGTTATGTGTCGCAGGTCATTATATGATTCACCAACAAAACTCATTCTACTTCACCAAATTTTTAAGGGGTTTCAAACCGAATCCTGATGAAACGTGGATAGTAAATATCCAGGGCGCTGAACATACTCCAGAAATCAGTTGTGTTCACGACATAGCTCAGAACCAACTCATTGGGCTTGCAAGGAAGCATTGGGTGCAGGCGACCAGCATAGGCGTGGTACAGTTTGTTCCGTTGTAAATCAGGAATATTGTAGATTTTCTGAGGTTCAGACCAGGGTCCGGTGAGTTTTTCAGCAGTAAAGATATAATAGTCCGGCGAGAACGGACGAATGACAGCGGTAATGTAACGCTTGTGAACCGAATCATAATACAACGAAGATTCAGTAGTGCCGGGTTGAAATAAAGGAGCGAGATTGTTGCGTGTGGGAAGCCACTGCCCGCCTTTTGACCAGTATTGAATTGAGTCGCCCGGATGCGCCGAATCAAGTTTCTCAATAGGGATTCGGCAGAGTATTGCGACACGCTCTAATGGATTATCGTTTGGTCCATCATAGTGACCAAGTAGATAGACAAAATCTCCTTCAACAATGGAGGCAGTATTGATATTAAAATGGTTATTACTTTTAATCAAATCAACTTTGGTGATGTCCCATTTGTCAGGTGATTCATTCGGGTTTTTAATAATGAAAAGGGTACAGCCAAGTCCTTTGAAGGAGAGTCCACCGATTCCCTTGCCTTCACCTACTTTCGACAGAAAAAGATATGTCTTACCGTTGATGGTGACTCCAGTACCTGGCCAGTACCAGTATGGCTCAAAAAAGGAATCTGGATGGAAAAATGCTCCGGGGATACGGTCAGTCAGGTCCCAATAATAGGTAATCGAACCGGGTCCGTCTTTACTCAATTTCTGGATAGCAATTGAATTGCGGATAAGCATTCCTTTGCGTTGTCCATCTCGCAAAGTGCCAAGGATGGTATCACCGAAAATCCATAACACACGGTCTGGTCCAAGTAGAACAGAAGCCCCACCATCTGCCCCGAGAAAACCACGCTCTTGAGGAATAAATAGTTTGTCATAAACGGGGTCAACGATGACGTCAGAGATAGGTAATGGTTTGGGTTTAAGAACCGAATCCTGGCTAAATACATACAACGCACTGGAAAAGAATATCAAAACCGTAACAAGGCTAACAAAGTTAATTTTGCTTAAATGTTGTTTCATCGTTCCACCTTTAATGTCAAATTTGTGTATCCCACTAATTTAAGACGTCAAAAGCTATGATAACTATGTATACACACTTAGAGGCTACTATTTAAGAGTGATTCGTGTCAAGTTCAATTCGTCCAGGAAATAATCAGTTATCCTTTGAGAGTTAACGTCGCTTCTTGCGGCGTCTTAAAACCAGAGAAGCAGAGGATTGTCTGGCACGACTCTGAGCAGAACGCCTGGAAATAATAAAAGTATATATACATAAGACAAAATAAAGCGGTGTTAAGAGCCAGCGGTGAAGGATGTCCCCGTGACGGGTAAAAAACGTATAACCAGTTCGCGGGTAAAGGCGACCACGCAAGATTGTCTTTTTCATAACAGGGCTCTGGTTTCCCGGCGCAATCACTCCGCGAGCATCGATAAAAGCTGATATTCCGGAATTAGTTGCGCGAGCGATAGGTTTGCGATTCTCAACAGCCCTCAGCACTGCCATTCCCAGATGTTGCTTGGGTTGCTGGCGAACACCGTACCAGCGGTCGTTTGTCAGATTGACAATATATCGGCATCCCTTACTAACAAGATGGCGTACGTAATCGGGAAATAACACCTCATAGCAGATAAGAGGAGCGACCGGACCCCCCGGTGCGTGCAAAGGAGATGCTATTTCTCCGGGAAGAATTGAGCGAGCCTCAGGAAACCACTTACGAAGAAAAGGGAACGTGCGCTCCAGAGGCAAATATTCACTGAACGGCATAAGGATATTTTTACGATAACTCTCCACTGTCGTTCCCACAGGCTCAATAAGAGACATTGTACTGTAATATCGCAGTTTTCCCGTCCCTGGCATTCTCGTGAACTCCACATCCTGGACAAGAAGAGTAGTTGATGTGGCTTTCTGAACATCCACAACCGCACGCATATATGCTGGATTAAACTCAGGAGTCCGACTTGCAAATGGACCAGCACCTTCTGGCCAGATAAGGAGGTCTGGTCGCCTCGCTTCAGTCTCAAATGCTTTTAAGGAAAGCCTTTTTAACTCCTCTGCAATCTCTTCCTGTAGCCGTACATCAGTGTTTCGAACCTTAAGCGGTGCAACGGGTTGAATCATAGCAATGTCCACGTATGGAGAAGAGGGGTCATCACGATAATGGCTAAGAGCCCATATTCCATAACCAATGTGAAATGAGAAAGTAATTAATGCAATACTCATACCAGTAATAAAGTTGCGCTTATTACCCGTATGAAGAGCTTTGAATGCAAAATATATTGCGGAAGTGACAACTATGATAAGAAAAGAGACTCCGTGCATACCAAGTAAGTCAGCAGGCTGAATAAAGAATGGTGAGTAGACAAAAGCAGCAGAAAGTGCAATCGGCATTGGCAAAGGCATCCAGTACTCAATTACAGTGTACAATCCAGGAGCTATCAAAACAACTGGGCAACCAAGTCGGTCCCGGAGAAAACGCGCAAGCGGCAGGAACAATGTATGTTGCACTCCAATCAGAAAAACGAAAAGCAGAAAAAGTAAAAAGGCAACAACGGCGTTGAATTCAAAAAAAATCATCATTGCTCGCCACATCCATAGATAGATTCCAGAGGCTATAAGCATTCCTGTCCAGGTGCCTAACCCTGCCAGTACCCAGAGACGTTTCTCCTGCTCAAGCAGAACAAAGTAAGGTAAAAGGAGAAACCAGGTGATGTAAGAAAACCCCACAGCAGGCTCAACCAGATGGAACATACAGGCAGTTGCATAACAAAGTGGTAGGGCTGAGTTTATCCGACGAGCGTAAAATAAAGCGACAGTAATTGCCAGAACCGGAAGTTCAAACCAGACTATAGGAATTCGCTCGCCGACAATTAAGATGAGTAAAAAATGAAATAGCGTGACAAGGATTCCAGCAATTAAGGTCAAATCTTTGTGGGGTTTGTGTTTGATATTCATTTTTGCGTTGCAACATCGGTCAAAGCAAAGTTACCTCAACAAGGTGCGGGAAATACTCCTCAAACTCCACGTAAGTCAGATAAAGGACTCGCCCATCCTGTTCTGCCAATTCCGGGTGTTCCTTTCCAGCGTAGATTAAATGTTCATAAGGTATTTTATAATCAAGGCGCGGTGGCACGACCGTCCAGAGCACGACAGGTTCACTCCAGGGTCCCCAGGGATGTGGAGCGGTACGACCGACTATTTTACCTGTCAAATCAAGAGAATGCACTGCAAGATAACATCCAAGATACTGATTCCAGCTCACCGACATTTCATTAGGCATATCAGACATAATGGAGATTGCCTGGTGAGGGTCTGAGCCCCAGTCCGGGCGCTGGGATATAAGGTATTCATATTTTTCGAGATGTTCAATTTCATCTTCATTTACCCTGGACAAATAACACCGTTGTACTCCCCGGTCATCTTTCATAACGCCATAGACGTAAATTTTCTTTTCAGCCTTAACGTGCAATACGGCAGCCCCAAATTGAGGGAGTCCAGCGTTCCACCACAACGAAGAGTCGCCATACCGAATTCGGTGAAAGTCCCAATCCTGAGTGTCACCGACAGCCAATCCAGCGCCCACGAGTTCAAAATTCACCGGCAACGGACCTTCTGCCAGCATACGCACGGTGAGGTAATACAGGTAAACTTTGTGTCTCAGAGCACAACCGTGCAGACACCAGACACGAATCTCATCAGGATGTTCGTTCGGTTCGCGAGGAACAAGCTGTTTCAAATTCCCGGAGTCATCACAGATATATTTATAATTATGCAGACCATTTCGCCCGGTTGACTCCCGTAGGATTAAACCTGTGTTGGTGTAGAGTTTTTCAATTGAGCCTTTCCCGGACATATCTTCAGGACCGACCGGTTTTCCACCTGGAAACCATAGACTCTCACCAGGTACACGAGCTCCTACGAGTGTATCACCAAAAAACCACAATGTCTCTCCATCAAGGGGGATAGAATAGGCTCCGTCGTGTCCGACTATTCGGTGAGGGTTGTCAGTAAATTGAAGTCCTAAATCACGTGCAGATTCTACCTGCAACATTTGTATATCCTCCAATCAGGTAGCAAAAGATAGTCTGTGTTTTTAGTAAAAAATAAACCAGTTTTTGGCGTTTGATGACTCTTCATTGTTTAATGCCAGCTGGACCCGGATAAATCGGGGATAATAAATCCCAAGCCCTTCAGGAGTAAGAAGTGGTGTAATAGAGCCCCAGCTATTTGTGGCGTATGTGATGATAAGCTCCCCAGGCTGTGTGGAAAGCTCTGGATGGGGGCGCACTGCATAAGAGATTATATCAAACGAGACCGCATCGTGTTCTGGAATCTCATATATACACACAGGCTTGCTCCAGGGACCGGTAAGTCTCTTTGCGGTAGT
>JAGHBZ010000380.1 GCA_021160705.1 Candidatus Sumerlaeota bacterium | reverse complement strand
GTATCTTTTTTATCCCATTCTGCCAGAGAATGTCTAAATAAAAAAAATTCTTTTATGAAGATGATTTTTGGTCGTTTCTCTTTTTTCGTCTTGTATTTTTTTCTCATCTCTATTTTTTTATTATTTCAGGTTTTAGCTGAGAGAACCATACGTTGCCACTATGTTTGGCGAACTGCTTACTGTTGGGATAAATGACTAATTGAATTCTAACAAACCCAACGCCCTGTGGAATACGTCTGAAATAAACATAACGAATCCATTCTTCTACCGTTCCGGTAATTCCTTCGTCGGAGACCCATTCGCGTCCCAGGAGTTGCCGATTTGGACCGAAGAAATCCACCAGTATATTTGCAGAGTGATTATTAAGGGAATGTGTGCGGATACCAAGTGAGAAATATAATAACTTGCCAGGCTGGACATTAAAGGGAACAGAGACTACTCCTGCACCTTTGCTAAGTGGCGGGACGGTAATATGAACGGCTTCGTGCTCCCCGAGTTTTTCAAGGGTATATGATGCATCTTTGGAGGCAAATTGCCATTCAGGACGTAGTTTTGCTCCTCCTGCTGAATCCGTAAAAGTGGTTAATATATGGGGAATGGGAGTAAAATCAGTTCTTGACACCTGCACCCGTGCGTCAATCTTATTCCCGGAGAACTGGTCAAGTGGAATTAATTCAAAATAATCAATTAAGGCATCATTATCCTCGTCCGGTTTTTTGCCGTTACCTGTCTTAAAATTGTTCAGGAAATGAAGACGTAGGGTGTGTTCTCCTGCACCAAGCCTGAGCGGGAACCCTTTTATCCCCCAGGTATTATCCTGTTTATCAAAGGAGAGAATCCCAACAGGCTGGTCGTCGACTGATACCTCAATCAGCACGGGTCCGGGTTTGTCGTTTAGTGCTCGTAGTTGAAAATAATAGTCAGTATCGTTTTCAGCGAATATATGCTCGTATCCAAGATAGGTATTTATCTTTAAAGTAAAACATCGTGCACCAAAATCTTTACGTACCCACTGGCTGGTTGTAGGATGCAGGAAATCAGCCTCTTCAGCTTCACGGTGAATTTTCCCGCCAGCCCATAAATAAATTTGTAGTTCTTTGAACCCAGAAAGAGCATTCATCCGGTAATCCGTAGAGTAGTCTGGCTTGAGTTCAACCAGATGAACGCCTGCGGAGATTGGAGCGGTGATTCTTAAATATGTGTTACCTTGAGCTGAAGCCATCTTGCCGATGTTTTGTCCGTCAATAAATAATGTGACTGCGGGAAGCGAGGTGACGTCATCACGGGCAACGAGACGAAGGGCGTATTCACCTTTCTGGTCAAAGAGGAGTCGCCTCCTAAACAATCCTTTCTTCGGGCTTTGAGCGGTAATTTTTGCACGGAAAATCATCGGGGGCAGGACATAAGATTTTTTATACTTCCACCTGTAGAGCACGACTTCTTTGCCTTCCCGATTTATCTCGTGAGGGTGCAGACTCGGAATATAAAGTACAGTATCAAAATGAGCCATAACCCAGTCAAAGATTTCAGGCGGTTCATAGCGAGTGTAGGAGGAGGCGAGATACACATCGCTTTGAGCACTAAAACAGAGTTTCTTGAGGAAGCTAAGCCCAGTTGTGGCACCACCGGCACCACGCACTTCAGGTATCTTAACGATGTGGGATGTGTCCAAACCGAAAAATTTATAGTAAAAGCGCAAAGCGGTCCAATTGCAATAAAGATAGGCAACGACAATATCATCGGGTTTAGCGTTATTTTTTAGAAAGAGAACGGCATCTCGCCAGTCCTGTTTGTTGCCTGAATAATAGCGAATAAGATTGGGCAACATCATAAATATAATGATGGCTGAAAGAGCGCCAGCGACGAGATGTTGAGTATTTGGTTTCAGCCGTTTAAAGATTCCAAGCACGCCCCGGGATAGATAATCAATCCCGGCTCCTGCACACAGAACATAAATTGGAACGATAAAACTCGTATAGCGAGGATGATAGAAGTGCTGAACCCTGCGGATGGATAGACCAATGAACGGCGAGATTAACAGCAGGAGAAAAAAGAAAAGTATAATCTTACGCTGACGGAATGTTACATATAACCCGACAAGAAAAAAACTCACAAATACTATGGTAAAGAGGAAGTTTCGTAGAATGTAATCCTGAAATGCAATACCGTAATCAGTAGCCAGTTTCCAGAAGAACTGGATGGAGGGCTGGAAGTTTTCAGCACGCATACCTTCAGAAGGATAATGGAATGAATAGCGCATAAGTAGTCTTATAAAATAGATTAAGATAGGAGACATAATTATAATAAGCCCAATCAAACCTGCCGGCACATAAATGCGGTTCTTCTGGTTTAAATATGCAATTTGCTTTCTGGCGTAGGTATGGAGTTCTCTATCGGTAAGTATCCATACGAGGAGGGTGACCAGCGAAGTGGCAACAACAAAAATGCAAAACAGATGTGTTTTGTACGTCACATAGAGAGAGATTAGAAATAACGGCAGTAATAAGATTTTTCTGGTACGGAATAAAGCCACCAGTAGCAGGATTGATAGTGTAGAGAAAAACATCATCTCGGCATAATAATTGGCGTCCTGAGAATAATAGATATGATACGGGGAACACGCCAGTAATACTGCAGAAATTATCCCTGCACTCCTGCCAAATAACTCTTTGCCGAGCAGATAGATTAGCAAGACTGTGAGTATCCCCGCAATCGCACTCGGCAGGCGGAGAAAATATTCATTGTCTTTGAGATAAAGAGTGGTGCGAGCAAGCAGGAATGTTACTGGATGTACGGTGTAAAAAATTCTCCGGTATGTGCTTTTGCTATCATTGTACACACACATCTCGTCAATCCAGAGACTCTGGCGTCCGAGGTCAACCAGACGGAGTAAAGCGGCAAACAGCAAAATGGCTAAAATCAATTTCTCCCGCTGGATTACCCCCTGCCACCATTCCTTCAGCTTAAATTTTCTTCTTTTTCTTTTCTTCCTTTTTGTTCTGGACTTGCTCATCTACTATCCCCGGAGGTTGCTAAAAGCAAGAATATAAAGATTGTTTATGGTTTGACAGAACATTCATTATTTACATTCACTCCCAAATATCAATATATAATTATCCCTTGCACCCGGTAAGGGTATTGCTAATAATAACGCAATCTTCTTTGGAGGAATCTCGGGCTAAATTAAATGTAAATGTTACGCCGTGCAGAACAGATTGTAGTCTTTTGTTTGCTGATAGTGTTATTGCTTTTTTTCTCGCCGACAAAGTTTATTATCACGTTTCTTGCATTCGGTGCGTTCATTGGGATACTCATAGTGCAACTCAATCGAGGGGAACGGCGATTTATACTTATCTGGTTTGCGGTTGCACTGAGTTTACGTCTGGTGTCTGCTTTTCTCATTAACACCATTGTTCCTCCGTCAATTGACGGTTTTTTCTTTCCAGATGCACGAAGTTACCATTTATGGGGGGAACGTATAGCAGGGATGTGGCGACAGGGGATATTTCCTGACCTCTATAATGACCCTATGCTCAGGACATTTCATACAGCCTACTATCGGATTATTGCGGGACTTTATTTTGTTTGTGGTGCACATCCGAGCGTGCCAATTATAGTTAATTGTCTTGTCAGTGCGTTAAGTATCATTTTTGTTTTTTATATTGCCTATTACATATTCGGCACAACGCAGATTGCCAGAACTGCTGTCATTATAACTGCACTCCATCCATCTATGTGCTTCTGGTCTGCTTTTTTGCTTAAAGACACACTGCACGTTACGTTCTTTATATGGGCTTCGTTGATTTTTTATCTGCTTCAACGCAGATATAATTATTGGCTTACCTTACTACTCATTGTGCTCCTTTATTTTATTTTTCGCCTGCGGGCTTATGGTGCGTTTGCGTTATTAATCACCTTTGTCGGGTATCTATTCTTTTTTACAAAGCACCGCAAGATAATAGGTGTTCTTTCAGTGGTGGGAATCGTGGTACTTGTTCTTGCCAGCAGAATTGATTATGTCGCAACGATTTACAATCGTATTTTTTATAGTTTTCTAAATCTACTGCCCGACGAATATAATACGTCTATTCCGAAGATATATCTCTTATTTATTGCCGGGAGTATTAAATTTCTTCTATCGCCATTCGCCTGGATTATAATGCCGGAGTTTGATATTCACCTTTTGCTCTACCCCGGACAATGGTTTTTGTATTTATTTATCCTGCCATTTGCGGTTGTCGGAATTTACTTCTGCCTGCGAGATAATCGCAAGGAGACGTTTATCCTGCTCTTTCCGATTATTCTGAGTTTGTATTTATTCCTGCTGGTGTATGAAGGGGAGGTTCCGCGACAACGCCTGTTTCTTGAGGTTATTTTTATAATCTTTTCAGCCTTTGGGGTGCACCTCAAGAGAAGCAAGACATTTTTTGTTATATATTATGTGATTCTGTTAGCAGGGATAGTTCTACATCTAATAAGCATCAAAGTGCGTTATGGCACGTTTAT
>JAGHBZ010000062.1 GCA_021160705.1 Candidatus Sumerlaeota bacterium | reverse complement strand
CACCTGGCTATCCTGAGCGACGTCTGACTCACGACGAACTTCATCTTTTGCTTAACAAACTTCACTCCGTCGGAGAATTGAAGTTTGATAAAATACGTAGCCTTTTAAACCTGGCTGAATACGATGTTCTTAATCTCGAGGATTCACAAGAGAAAAAAATTGCTGGCAATCCTGTTGAGAGTGGTATACGAAAAATCTTCAAGAAAGAATACAAAAAGAATCCTGAGAAAATCCACTGGTTGTGTACTGAGGTTTTTGATGCACTTATAAAAGAGGATGTAGAGGTATTTCGTATAAAGGCAATGACCGAATGGGATTTGACTGAGGAACAAATTGATGCCCTATACAAAATCAAACGTCCACAGGGGTATATGTCATACTCCTGTAAAGCAATGCAAAAATTAATCCCGCTTATGGAACAGGGACTTGACCTATACGAGGCAAAAGAAAAACTCGGCTATCGGGAGCCCGAACCCGAGATTTCCGATTTTCTCCCACCAGTGCCTGAAATACCTAATCCTGTGGTCCGACGTGCACTTACCGAAACTCGCAAAATTGTCAATCTCATTATCCGTGAGTATGGGAAACCGTCACGGATTGTCGTAGAACTCGCTCGTGAAACCAAAGGTACTATCAAACAGCGCAATGAGCGGCTCAAAGTAATGCGAAAAAATGAGGAATACAATAATTACATTATCTCTGAGTTGAAAGCGCATAACATTCCCGTTAACAAGCAGAATATCAGAAAATACAAACTTGCTGAACAATGTGGCTGGATATGTCCTTATACAGGGAAAAAATTTAGTATCCAAACTCTCTTCTTCACTAACGATTTTGAGATTGAACACATCATTCCTTATTCACGCTCTTATGACAACAGTCTTCTCAACCTGACCATCAGTGAAGCTCGGTTCAACCGTGAAAGGAAAAAAGACAAAACTCCTTATGAAACCTTTGGCGATACCCCGGAGTACGAACAATTTTGCGTTAGAATCAGCAAAATGAAAAATATGCCTGTCGCTAAAAAGAGACGATTCCTGATGAAAGAAGTCACGGAAGATTTCACAAGTCGTCAGCTTACTGATACCAGTTATATTGCACGTGAAGTCCGTAAGTATTTAAGGTCACTTGGTATTCGGGTTGATACCACACGTGGTCCGATTACTTCTGAGCTCCGTCATCAATGGGGTCTGAATTCTATCCTCTGGGAACTCAATGAGACACTGGAGCTCGGCGAGAATAAAAGCTATGAGGAAAAGAGTCGTGCTGACCATCGTCACCACGCAATTGACGCTATCGTTATAGGACTGACCAATCCACGCCATATCAAGGCACTTGCAAAAAAACTCACTTTCAGACGAGATGAGGTTTTTCCATCGCCCTGGGAGTCTGCTGGTATTGACCGTGAGATGTTTCGTCAGATTGTCAAGTCTGTTATTGCCAATATTAATGTCTCTTATCGCCCGGAACGTAAACTATCCGGTCAACTCCACAAAGAGACCAATTATGGGCTACGAGCTGATGGACACTATACCTACCGTGTACCTCTAAGTGAAATCACAATCTCTCAAATTGAAGATATTGTTGACCCGGTAGTCAAAAACGTCGTGGTAGAGCGATTGCAAAAACTGGGAATTAACCCTAAAAATAAAAAAGCAAATATACCCAGAGACGCCTTTAAAGACCTGCGTATGCCCGCAAGAAAAGGCGAGAAGCAGGGTCATCTGATTAAAAAAGTTCGTATTGCTACCGTGTTTTCAAACGCTATCCCGATAAAAGACAAAGAAGGCAAAGTATATCGTTATGTACTTCCTGCTGAAAACCATCACGTTGCAATTTTTGAATACAAAGATAGCAAGGGTAGAATAAAACGTTTGAAAGAGGTGGTCTCGCTACCAGAAGCAATGAGGCGTAAACTTAATGGCGAACCTGTCGTTCGCAGAACTCATCCTGAGCGTCCTGATGCTCGGTTTCTCTTCTCGCTCTGCAAACAGGATATGGTCATTCTGAAATGTAACGATGGCGTTGAACGCCTTTATCGGGTACAGAAATTTACTGACAGGCGCTCAAAAGAAGGAGTAGATATTTTCTTTCGTCTGCATACTGATGCTCGCAAGGTTAAAGAGGTAGAAAACCTTCCCCCAAATTTACGGGATATAATTATGCCCTGTATATCTTCACTCTCAGTTAATAAATTTCAGGCAACCAAGGTCACGGTTGACCCACTCGGGAGGATTCGCAACGCAAATGATTAAACGTACTATTGAAATATCAGAACCCGAAACCTATATCTCATCAAGATACCAACAGATTATCATTCACCGCAATAATAGAATTGTCGCCCAGATACCCGCTGAAGATATTGGCGTATGCATCATTGCCACACCAATGGTCACATTTAGCCAGAACGCGCTGACCAACATTGCCGAGCAGGGTGGTGTTGTGGTGCTTTGTGGCAAAAATTTCCAACCTTCTGCTATGATACTTCCACTCGTTGCTAACTCACTTCAGACACTGCGAATGCATCATCAGGTTCAGGCAAAACGTCCATTGAAAAAACAACTCTGGGCTCAACTGGTGCGCGCTAAAGTGCTTAATCAGTCAGCCATTACTGAAGACCCTGCTACTCAAAACAAACTTAAAGCACTCGCAGAACGCATCCGCTCCGGCGACCCGGATAATATTGAAAGCCAGGCTGCACGCATTTACTGGCGTGTCTTTCTCGGCTCTAAGTTCCGATTTAAACGAGAACGGTTTGGTGACCCACCAAATAACCTTCTCAACTATGGATATATGGCGCTCCGTGCCGCAGTCGCTCGCTCTATCTGCGGCGCTGGTTTGCATCCCTCGTTCCCAATCCATCACAAGAACCGATTTGATGCCTTTTGCCTTGCTGATGACCTGATGGAACCATTCAGACCAATTGTTGACCTCTGTGTGCGGTCGTTATTTCGTAACTGCATATCCAAGCTCACACCAGAATCTAAACGTCGACTTTTGGAGCTTCTTACCTTCTCCTGTGAGCTTAAAGGGCAAACCGGTCCGCTTCTCGTTATGCTTGAGCGTATGACAGCCTCACTTGTACATTGCTATGAAGGGGAGACTAAGTCGCTTGCTATTCCTCGCCCGTTGTTTGAACAGTATCAGGGCGGAATATAACACACTAATATATAGATGTGACCATTATGCATATTAGTGGGTATAGAATTGTGTGGTTGATTGTACTATTTGATTTGCCTACAAAAACCAAAGAAGACCGAAAACGCTACACTGAGTTTCGTAAAAGTCTGCTCAAGGATGGGTTCAGAAAAATGCAATTTTCCGTTTATATCCGCAGCTGTCCCAGTGAGGAGAACGCTGACGTCCACGCCCGGCGAGTTAAAGCCGCCGTTCCTCCTATGGGTGAAGTTAGAATACTCCGCATTACTGACAAACAGTTCGGACGTATGCAGGTATTTCACGGAAAATTGAAGCGAAAACCCGAAAAAGTAGCACGCCAGCTCGAGTTTTTCTGAACCCGAACTGGCGTTAACCCTTTAAAATACAGCCTTTTTTACGCGCTGTATTTTACCAAATCAGAATCTGCGGTCAATCCAAAACGAGCCCCATAATGGTGAAGTAGACCATACCATTTTACCAAATCAGAATCTGCGGTCAATCCAAAACTGTGAGGAGTCGGGTACTCAAGGATTTCCATTTTACCAAATCAGAATCTGCGGTCAATCCAAAACCGATGAACGTGTCAAACCACTCCAGCGGAATTTTACCAAATCAGAATCTGCGGTCAATCCAAAACGATTTCTAAAGCCATAAGTGACAGTTGAGATTTTACCAAATCAGAATCTGCGGTCAATCCAAAACTCGTATTTTGACTTGCCCGCACTTCTGGGCATTTTACCAAATCAGAATCTGCGGTCAATCCAAAACTGGTCTCGTCGTCGCTTCGCTCCATCTACATTTTACCAAATCAGAATCTGCGGTCAATCCAAAACCATTATGCCT
>JAGHBZ010000094.1 GCA_021160705.1 Candidatus Sumerlaeota bacterium | reverse complement strand
GCAACACTGCTTATGGCGGGCACCTCTCCTTCTGAGCCGAACGCCAGAGGTTCTATCTCACATACTCGCTGGAAACTGTCAACTCTACCCAGGATGAATACTTCGTTTCCACCGCAATCAGCAATGACCGCTCTAATATCCTCCACTGCCTCTGGAGTAAACAGTTCTTCTATGCTAAATTTCCCTTTGACTCTTGGCATAATGGTATTTCCCAACCATAGTTAAACGTCGACAACCTCAGGTGAAGCTATTATGTGTTTTTATCCTGCTCAAGTCAACCCGGAGCTGGTTGCTGGACTCTGGAAACGGGTTGCAGTTTTTTTGGAGGACACTTACAACACAAGGGACAAGTATCCAGGCTAACCCAGGATGCGCCAGTGCCTCCGGGAGGCATAGCGTAAGAGTCTGGTATCAGGATGGACTGCCACTGGATTGCCAAATAATTCCAGCAAGGGAAGGTCGCTGAATTTATTCGCAAAACACCACGAGCCAGGATAATCTATCTCCTCGCTCGCAAAATGTTTCTTAAAAGCATTGACCTTATCCTCCCCATACGGATAAATATCACGAATCCTGCCAGTAAATCTTCCATCTTTTGTTTCAAGAACACAACCTATATAGAAATCAAACGGCAGAACGTCTTGCAAGTATTCAAGGATAAGTGTTGGCGTTCCAGAAAGCATAATCATATAATAGCCCTCTTTCTTTAGCTCGTAAAAGCGTCTGACGACTGGCGGGGAAAAACATCGGCGTAATCGGTCGGAGCAAAATTCCGACATAAGTGCTCGGAGTCTCTCTTCGCGTATTCGGTAGAAATAATATTTATTTTTTCGGAGCGAGTTAATCTTACCCGACATCACGAGCCGTGCTGACTCAAGCAAGAATAACCCTATCTGAAGCGGAGTGACAATATCGCGCTGAAGCATAAAATAAAAGAGCTCTCGCTCAGCTGTGGTGTTATAGATAATTGTTCCATCCAGGTCAAATACCGCAACTTTACGCATAGATGAAATTACCTAATCGTTTTTAATTGTTTTTGGAAATCGTTTAGCCAGCACATAATCCTTACCATCCCAGAGAACCGGGATGCCACGCACCACGCATAAAAACACAACAAGATACACAAGCATACTCCCAGTTGTTGTTAGAAGAGATAGCAAATACTCTGAGGGTGAAAACATATTACCTTTCATTCCCTGCTTAATAGCCAGCAGGACACCCAGATAGCAGAAAACAAGTGCTTTGGACACAGAGTATGTAGTTCTGCTCGCCGGGGAGCTGGTTAACGCCTTGCTTAATGCTGATTTCATCATAGTTTTTTTGCCAAAGGGGGTTTTGCCTTCAGCGAACGCAACACTACGAACTGTATCTACAAGAAAACTACGCGTAATAACAATCACCGGCACCCAGAAAGAAATCATCCCGACCGCAGCAAAATAAATCCAGTAGATGTTTTCCACAATTCGGTCGCCAGTGATATCCAGCAATGCGCCAAAATCGGAGGCAACACCCAGTTTTCTCGCCACATACCCATCGAGCGAATCAAGATAAATTACCACTATTGTCAGTACCACTGCGGCGACGGCACAATAAAAATTTATACTGAACAGGGCAATTGCAATAAACGCTAGCACCACCCTGCCTATGGTAATAATATTTGCTTCCATTCCGCTACCCGTTGCAAGTTTGGTTTTAGGAATAATTCTCAATGGAGAAATATTACAAATTTTACACTATGAATACCAGAGTAAAGTTCGCAACCTGTGTAAATTACTATAAAACTAAAAGGAAAATAAAAAAATAAGTAGAGCCCTTGCACAGAGAAGACCTCAGGAGTTTGTGATGACAGAAGACTGGGCAACAAGGTAAGGGTCAACTCGCTTTTTTTCTCAATTGCTGAAAGCGGGTGAGTGAATTGCGAAGTCCAGGGTTATTGGGGAAGAGTTCAAGCCCCTGCTCCAGCACGTTAATTGCCTCCTCAATGTCACCGGTTCGCTTATATAAGGTAGCCAGCACAGAATATAGGACGGGCTGGCGAGGATTGATACGCAATGACTGGCGATAAGCGGTCTGAGCAAACTTAAGCAGGTTTGCCTCACAGAGTCGGTCGCCTAATCTACGCATATTCCCTGCGTTTGCGCGAAACAGATTAAGAGCGCATTTAACATAATGAATCCATTCTTTGGTGGGTTTGTTCTGCTGACGGCAGAGTTTTATCATCTCAAGATAAAGATAAAACACGTGGGCATTACGCTGGAGTCCATCACGGAGTCGTTTTATTTTCTCTTCTGGAGTAAGCCCGGAACGTGCCCCCTTCCGCTTATATAGATGTACCCAGGAGTTCATATACTTGTTCATTCGCGAGACTTCTATGTAATTTTTGCGGAACTCAGGAGAATAGTAAATCAGTCGCGACACCTCCGGGTAAGGGTGTCCAGGTGAAGAAGGATTTGGGCGGGAGTGGTTAATAAAGATAAAAATAAACTCCGGTTTCTTTGCCATAATATAGTGCTGTTTTTTTCTGTTATCCTGCAATGAGTTGCCGAGTCTTCCGATGAATTTATCCGTGAGTCCATCAATGTCAATGATGCGAACACCGAGATTAAGGAATCCCGGATAGCCAATATCGCTGGTCACGACCTGTGCGCCATCTGGCACATTGTTAAATATCCAGTCAGCGACATTTTGCAATGGAGGGACAATCCCCCGCCAATATTTCTGCCAGAGCTGGCGTGGATAGAACCATCGGTTATCATTCTTGCGGTATCTATGAGGATTCCAGTCCCAGACGTAGGTTGAGTTCTCATTAAAATGAAATCGCGAGTAATCGTAGAGTGCAAAAAGCAATAACAGAAGAAGACAGACCTTAATAGGGAGATTTTTCAGGCGACTCACCAGTCTTGCGACGACACTGATATTTAGCGCTATAAATGGGATAACTGGCAGGAGAAACCTATAATTTTGCATCCAGTCGCCGTTTACATACCACACGTAAAATGCATTAAGCAATAACATAAGCAAACAGATAAGCCCATATCGGTTACGCCAGAAAATCGCCACCACAGCTGAGACAAGCCACAGGTTCATAAAACCCCACCCCTGGGTGAAGTAAAAAAAGAAAAGATGAGCCGCTCCTCGCGTGTGCCCAATATTGGGGTCTACTTTCGCATAATACGGATTCGGAAATAACGACTCATAGTATAGCAGTCGCCAGATGATATAGGGGACCATAATGATGGCAAATTCAAGTACCCATACTGCAAAGCGTCGTACACGGAACTCACCCCGTGTAAGCAGAATCACCCAGAACGCCGGGAACAGAATGCCAAGATAAAAGGAGGCATCAATGCGCATCATAATGGCTATTGCGGCGACAACCGGAGATACCTGAACCCGCCAGTGATGTTTTTGCTCCAGGAACGCAAGCCAGATGGCGACAAATATTAAAAATACAAATGGTAGGGTCGCCAACCCCATCACTGACCAATGGGCAATATAAGTATTTACCGCAACAATATACGGTGGCACAAAATTCAGCAGGTGCCAGCGCCCCATTACCATTCGCGAACACAAATAGGTAACAAGAATAAGACCAACAGTGATGATAAATCCTGCGATTTTGGAGAAGTACATCGGGTCTACTTTGAAGAACTTCATTGCAATCGCAATTATCAGAGTCCAGAGAAAATTGCTGAACCCCTCCACACGCTCACCCGGGTTAAAAACCAGCCCCTGCCCTTCTGCAAAATTTGCTGCGTACCGAAACGAAATATATGCATCATCAATAACTCCGGGAAAATGATAAAGCGTACTCATTAGAAACACTATAACTATAAGCATCAGCAAAATTACAGTAACGGTAGGCTTATATACTCTGGGAGATGTGAGTGACTTCAGTATTTTCATAGGTGACCTTTAGTCCATCTTTTTACAAATAGAATCGTAGT
>JAGHBZ010000484.1 GCA_021160705.1 Candidatus Sumerlaeota bacterium | reverse complement strand
AGGAGATAACGCCGTATGATGAGCCTATAACGTCTACTACTGGTGGACATCTGGGGCTTTCGGCTGATGGTTCAACGAATTGTTTCTCCTACTGGTACAGTCCGGATGTGAGTATAGAAGATGGGAAAATCTATCGGGCACGGTTTGAAGCGAGCAGTAGTGTGACCAACCCTGATGATGTGGTGCAGTTCCGCCTCAGAGTGAATCAGAAAGGGAGCTGGCAGGGCTGGGACAGAGTAGTTAACAGCTTTAACCAGCAGTCGCCCTCTGCTACAGAATGGAAAACCTATGACGTCATCTTCAATCCAAATGTTACCGGCACCAGCGACAATCTTGCCGTTCTCTCCTTTGACATCCTGAGCTTCGACCCAGCAGACGCAACCACCAGCTGGCTCTATCTTGAAAAAGTCATAATGGAAGAAATATCAATCTCTCCGTAAGCACAAAAAAATTGCCTGATGACATTTCCTGCACTGTGGTATTGGGCGGGAATCCTCATTTAGATGCAGAATTCTTTTTATGCATCTTAGCGGGGTCGTACCGGTAGATGTCAGCTCCGAGTTGTTGCAATTTTTCTTCAATCCGCTCATACCCACGGTCAATATGATAGACGCGTAGAATTTCAGTTTTCCCTTCAGCGGCGAGCCCGGCAACGACCAGCGAAGCACTTGCCCGAAGGTCTGATGCCATCACGTATGCCCCACGCAGTTTTTCCACGCCACGAATAATGGCAGAACCCGCGGACACACTAATGTCAGCCTGCATTCGGCGTAGTTCCGCACAATGCATAAACCGTTCAGGAAACACAGTCTCCTTGACAATGCTCTCACCTTTGACCAGTGAGAGCAAAGCAGTGAATTGCGCCTGCATATCCGTAGGAAATCCGGGATACGGCATAGTGCGGATGGACACGGGTCGCAGTTCGCCCTGCACAAAAACTCGTATCCCATCATCCAGTATCTCAAGGGAGACACCAATTTCACGTAGTTTGGTGATGACAGCCTCAAGATGTTCAGCCCGACATCCCCGAACTATTGCGTCCCCCCGGGTTATGGCAACTGCGGTCAGAAAAGTGCCTGCCTCGATTCGGTCAGGGATAACGTTATACGAAGTGCCCTGAAGTGAGTCCACGCCTTCAATGGTAATTGTGGGAGTCCCTGCACCGGTAATTCGTGCATTCATTGCGTTGAGGAAATTAGCCAGGTCAACCACTTCAGGCTCGCAGGCTGCGCTACGCAGAACCGTTGTTCCTTTAGCCAGCGCCGCTGCCATCATCATATTGCAGGTCGCACCCACACTGGAGCCATAGGGACCCTCCAGGGATACCTCAGCGCCTTTCAGTTCCTGAGCAGTCGCCACCACGTCGCCATATTCCATAGAGACTTTAGCCCCAAGTGCTTGAATCCCGCGGAGATGAATATCAATGGGGCGATGTCCTATCACACACCCACCAGGCATGGCTACCTGAGCACGATGCAGGCGCGCAATCATTGGTCCGAGAACATAAATTGATGCACGCATCTTTCTAACCATATCATAAGGTGCTTTCCAGCGCTCAAATCCACGTGGGTCAATAATAAGGGTGTCGCCTTTTTGCTCTACCTCTGCACCTACATATCGGAGCAGGTGTGCCATAGTGTCAATGTCCCTGAGTTTCGGCACATTCTTAATAATGCTTGGAGTCTCTGCCAGAAGTGCTGACACCATTATAGGCAATGTGGCATTTTTTGAACCACTTACTCTAACTTCACCTTTCAGTGGTTTACCACCGTGAATCACTATTCTGTCCATTATTTCTTGCCTTTCTTTTTTAACATAACGAACCGTGTCTGCCCGGATAAATCGTCAAAAAATTCAACGGCGCGAAATTCTGAAATCCGTGCTGTGAGCTCGGCAATCTTTTTGCATTGCTGGGGCGCTATTTCAAATAACAGAAAACCCCCGGGGTTCAACCTGACCGAGCTTTCTTGAATAAGTCGTCGTATGATAAGCAGTCCATCGCAACCCGCAACGAGCGACTCACGTGGTTCATAGTAGCGGATTTCTGGCATCAGGCTCTTCCACTCACATTCTGCGACATAAGGAGGATTAGCAAGAATTGCCTCTGCCTGAACCTCCAATCCAGCCAACACATCACTACATATACAGTGAACAATTGAATCTAAATTATACTTAGCAACATTTCTTTTTGCAACAAATAATGCGTCCAGAGAAATATCAGTGGCAATTATAGTACAGGGTGAGTTAATATGCAGCCCAACAGCTATTGCAATAGCGCCGCAACCTGTACCCACGTCAATAATAAGTGGCGAAGGAGTGAGAGATTTTTTCAGCTCTGCCAGTGCGTGTTCTACCAGTAGTTCAGTATCCGGGCGTGGTATAAGAACTGAGCGATTGACATATAAAGGAATCCCATAGAACTCCGTTTCTTGAAAAATGTAAGCAATGGGTTCTCGTTGTTCACGTCGTTTAAGACATTGTTCAAGGAGTGATATTTTTTCTTCTGGTAATGGCTGAGCATAATTAAGGAAGAGCTGTTCTCTGGTTAGACCGAGTTGATGAGCAATAAGGAGTTCAGCATCCAATCTGGGGGATGTTATACCTGCAAGACACAATTTTTTTTCTGCATAATTTATCCACTCTTTGATAGTCATCATATTACTTGACGTGTGAATAAAGTATTGATAAAATTGAAGTGTTTTATTTAAAATTAAGACAATAAACAACGAAAAAAGTAAATGAGTATTTATCCAGAGAAGATAATTCATCAGGTTCTTGAGAAACTTGATGTACTCAAAGTTCTTGAACTAATCAATTATCGTCTGGATACCGTAATCCAAAAAGGTGGCGACACCGTCAAATGTTTCTGCCCCATTCATAAAGAGGTCGTATTTCGTACCCTTCTTATAAGCCAGAAAGACAAGACCTTCAAATGCTCCTACAGTCTATGTGACGGCAACAAAGGCGGGGACCTGATTAGACTCTATGCGCTCTCTATGGGTATTGATTATGATGAGGCACTCACCAGGTTGGTAAATGAGCTGGAGTTAGATGTGGAGTTGCCCACCACTCAAGAGTTTATTGATAAGACTGTGGAAGTAGCAGAGAACTATCTTGAGTTATCAATCTACGATGAGGCGGAACGAAATTTTTTAAAGGTATTGGAAATTCAGCCCGATAACCTTGCTGCACGGCGTGGACTGATTGAGGTATACACAGAATCACAAAAACCCGAGCAACTTAAAGAGCAAATAGTCGCCCTCATTGATGCATTAATTAATAAAAAAGAGTTCGATGAATGCATTAAGTATTGTGAACAGCTCCTTGAGAAAGAGCCTGATAACCTGGAGGTGCGTGAGAAGTTAGTTGAAGCTTACAAGGGCAGTGGCAATATGGAGAGTTTTGCTGGCGAGTTAATGTACTTGGCTGATGTCTATATTGAAAAAGAACAATACGAACAAGCTCTTAAGATGTATGAAAAAATTGAGGCAGAAAACATAGATATTATTGATATACATCCGCATATCACACAGGTACTTGTAGCTCTCGGACGAACTGAAGAAGCAGTGGAAAAGACTATTCAGCGGAGTAAAAGGCTTGTTGAGGAGAACAACCTTGAAGAGGCGCTTCTCAGTTATCGCTCAGTCATCGAACTCGACGATTCACGCGATGATATTCGTCAGGAGTATATTAAACTGGCGTTAGAATTGCCTTTAACAGAAGCACGAATCGTCAGTTGTTGCAAAATAGTGGATGAACTGGCAAACCGTGGTATGCTTACCGAAGCCGCTGAGTCGCTGGAGAAAATCAGGGAAAAAGTCCCCAGGAATATCTTTATTCTCGAAAAACTCATTGATATATATCATCAGCAAGGACTTCGGGATAAAGAAATTGAGTCGCAACGCCACTTAATTGAATGTCTGATTGAGCGTCGTGAATATAATCAGGCACGTAAACTCATTGATGAGGTTCTCAAAACTCATCCAGATGTGGCGGAACTCTATTTACTAAGTGCAAAGGTGGAAAAAGTCGTCGGGAATATCGACGAGGCTATTGAGTCATATTACAACGCTATAAACATTTTCCGTGAACAGAACAGACTGGAAGATGCTATTCAGACATACAATATCATTGCTGAATACCGACCAGATGACATAAGCATCAAAGAAGCACAGCTACATCTTTACATAGAAACGGGTAAAAATGAAGAAGGATTTTCCAAATGTCAGGAGATAATCTCTATTTTAGAGGAGCGTGGCGAAACCCAGCAATTGGTCGAAAAAATCCGATTTGCACTCACGCTTGTTCCGACCTCTACAGAGAACTGGTTAAAATTAGCGGAGGTAGAACACTCCCTCGGGAACATTGATTCTGCAAAAGAGGCATATTTTGAGCTACATAAAATCTTCTTGAGTGAGAAAAACTATACAAGTGCATTAACTCAGTTGCAAAAAATCCTGGATATTGACCCGGATGACGTACAGGCATTGCGTGCAATGGCTCAGATTCAGCAAACTATGGGCGACGAGCTCCTTGCACTTAAACATTATAAACGTGTCGCTGACATTCTCTTTGAAAAAGGCGAACTCCAGCAAAGTGAAGAAATCTATAAACAGGTCTTATCAATTAGTTCAGATGACTTAACTGCATTAAATCGGCTCGCTGAAATCTACGAATCTACTGAGCGAAAAGATGATTTACTACACATCTGGCAGAAGCTCGTGGATATTTATCGCGGGCGTGAAGCGTATGGCAGAGTAATAGAGGTATGTGAGCGGATTATAGGGATTGACCGGGATAATATCTTCGCCCTTCAAAATATAGCAACTGCCTATGAAAACACTCAACGTGTAGATGAAGCCATAGAGTATTATTTTCGTATGGCAGAGATTTATGAAGTACTCGAAGAAGAGGCGCAAGCCCGAAAGTCAGTGCTGGAAAAAATCCTTGCGCTCCAGCCCAATAACGAACGTGCACGCCAGGAGATGGTATTTCTGCTTCTTGAATCCGGGGAAAAGGAAAATGCCATTCAGCACACTACTGTTCTCATTGACCAGTTGAAAAATGCTAAAAATTATGATTCTGCAATTAAGTTTTTAAACCAGCTTCTTCAGCGTGACCCGGAGTCCGAATCATATCACCTGATGCTTCTGGATATCTTTGAACAGGCAGGGAAGATAAAACAATTTATCGCACAGGGAATCTTGTTCATTGATATTCTTCGCAAAAAAGACCGACAGAATGAGATTGCCGAATGGTACAGAAAATTCCTTCACTATGAACCTGACAACATCAGTTTTCGCCTTAATTTAATTGAGTCGTTACTCGCAATGAACAGAATTGATGAAACTGTTAATGAGTATCACGTACTGGCTGAATGGTATGAACAAAACGAAAATCACGAAGATGCCATTGACACTTATAAAAAATTACTCGAAATTGCACCTGCGGATGAACGAGCTCATTACGCATTAATTCGTCTCTATAAAGAAGACAGTGAATACGAGCTGGCAACTCAGCAGATTAAGGCACTTGCTGAGCTCTACCAGAAGCAGAACAGTCTGGATAAGGCAATTCAAACACTTGAGATGGTCTTTGAGTATAGTCCCGAGGATGTTTCAATACATCGGGCTATCATAGATATAGCACATCAAGCTAATGACATAGAGCGTATCCTTGCAGAATATTCGCGCATCTACGATATTTACTATCGCCAGGGGAAATACGAAGAAGCAGCTGATGTACAGCGTGAAGCAATAAAAATCCGCCCGGTCGACCCCTCATTGCGAACTCCATTGATTAAGGCATTGATATCTGCTCAACAAACTAAATCCGCAGTGGAGGAATTGTTTAACCTCTCAGGGATATATGATGACCGCCAGCAGTATGACCAGGTGCTGCAGGTCTGCTCACAGATTCTTGAGCTTGACCCTAACAATATTCGTGCACGCCGACTTAAGGCACAGACGTTTCTTAACCTTGGCAATAAGGAAAAAGCACTTGGCGAATTTATGCAAATCACCGCATTAATTGACGAGCTTGTATCCACTAAGGATACTGAACGTGTTGCTATTGCTGTGGAAGAACCACGTATGCCACCCCCTCTCGCCGTGATGAAAGAATATACATTTGAAAATTTTGTCGTGGGTGAACATAATCATTTTGCTTACGCTACTGCAATGAGTGTTGCGCGTGCTCCTGCAAAAAACTACAATCCGCTATTTATATTTGCAGATGTGGGGTTGGGCAAAACCCATCTATTGCACGCCATCGCTAATTACACCAGAGAGAATATGCCAGAACTACAGATTCTCTATACCAGTGCAGAGGCATTCACCACTGAACTCGTTAATGCCATTCAGAATAACCGGGTAAATGAGTTCCGACATAAATACAGCAGTGTGGACATCTTATTGCTTGATGATGTTCATTTTCTTGCCGGTAAAGAGCGCGCACAGGAGGAGTTCTTTCACATATTCAATACGCTCTTCCAGGCAAAAAAGCAAATTGTTGTCACAAGCGATAGACCGCCTAAAGATATTTCACATCTTGAAAAACGTCTGAAATCACGATTCGGTTCCGGTGTTATCGTGGATATCCAGGCGCCTGAGTTCGAGACACGCCTGGTTATACTCAAAAAAGAACTTAGCAATTTCCCTGAGATGGAAATTGGTGATAATATTATAACTCTGATTGCTGAACGGATTGAGTGGAATGTCAGAGAACTTAAAGCCGCTCTGAACCAGGTCGTGGCACTAAAACAGACCGGGCAGGGCGACATAAACGCAGAGAGAGTCTCGCAACTCCTGGACAGCCTGTTTGAAAAAGTATGACCCTGTATTTTCTACTCAGGCAAACGTAATATTGAGAAATCAATGATTCTTCAAAAAGCAATCCCTTATCTTTCGCAAATGACTCTTCAGGAGCAAACCAAACTTATCCTCTGGTATTTCTTTTTTACGTTCCTGATAATATTTCTGTTTCTGCTGGTAATTTTTTTACGCCACTATTTCAAACACCGCAGAAGAAGAAGCAACAGTTTTATGATTGACCTCACATCGCTGGAGAAAATGCAGCGCACTGGGTTGCTCTCTGATGATGAAATTAAACGGACTAAAGAAATCCTGAAAAAATATATCGTGGAGACCATCGATAAAGAAAAAGAATCAAAACCCCCGCTTTCGCCAGTCCAGCCTGACAAACTGACAGCGAAAAAATTTAAACCAAGCATTCCCGAAGTGAACGCTGAATCAAAAAAGCCTGAACCTGAAACAGCACCGTTACAAAAAACCGCCAAAAAGAAACCAGAACAGCGACCTATTGACGTAGAAGACCTGTATCGGAAAGGGGTAATAACAGAGGAAGAGTATAATAAACTTTGTGAGTTTTTTAAAAAGAAGAAAAAATCCTGAAGAGACCAGAGGAGCAATATGCTTTTTTTGATTTTTCGTCCGATAATAGTTATCACAACGCTTCTCCCATACATTATCAGTTTTTTGCGTGATTGGCATCGCTGGATATTATGGGGTCCGGCGCGCCAGCTCCCGGAACAGGTCTTGCAAGTTCGTGCCAGACGATTGACCACGAGCATCTCCGCATTAGGCCCCACATTCATAAAACTTGTTCAACTCCTGGGGATGCGCGAGGATTTTGTGCCCAAGGTCTATGCAGATGAATTTAAAAAACTCCAGGACCAGGTACCTCCCTTTTCCTTGAAAAAAGTTCGTCAGATTATTCGTCAGGAAAGTGGTAGGACTATTGAAGAGGTGTTTGAGCAATTCGACCCGGAGCCAATTGCGGCAGCATCACTGGGACAGGTTCATTGCGCTCAGTACAAAGGTGTCAAAGTGGCTGTGAAAATCCGTCGACCCAATGTCGAGAAAATCGTTGCCGCTGACTTACGCATCCTCTTTTTTCTGCTATATGTTCTCAATTATTTCTTTGAATCTCATTTTCTGCGCAACTTACAGGTGATGGTATCTGAGTTTGCTAAAATGATTAAGGAAGAAATGGATTTTCGTAACGAGATAAAAAATAGCAAACGATTTCGTGAGAATCTTTCTTTTAATCCTGTGATAATTATTCCTGAGGTCTTTGAAGAGTTGTGCTCTGAAAGGGTGTTTGTCTTAAAATATTATGAAGGAGTTCGGGTGGATGACATTGCAGGTCTGAGACGGTTGAATATATCTCCTAAATGGCTGATTAAGAATCTCATTGAGATTTATACTCATCAAGTAGTGGTAGAAGGATTCCTTCACGCTGACCCGCATCCCGGCAATATACTGATAAACACTCAGCACAAAATTATTATTATTGATTATGGTATGACTGTCAGCTTTGATAAACGCCTCCGACAGGACCTGCTGGAGTTAGCAATTGCGGTTGTTAGAGAAGATGTTCATCAGATAGTTGCCTGCTTATTTAAACTCCAGATGGTAGAACCGGATGCCAATATGGCTCTGCTGAGAGATGCTGCGGATGTCCTGATACGACTCAAACCATCTGCCGGCTACGAATACCGGCGCATTCAGCAAATCGTGGATGAAGTCCTCAAAACATTTTACAAGTTTCCATTGAGGCTACCGCATAACCTCGTATTTCTTTTTCGGGCAGCTGCACTGGTGGAGGGTATCGGAATATCATTTGACCCGCAGTTTGACGCTATTGAGGAAGCAAAACCCATTGTCCTCAAGATGGTAAAACAGATTTACCTCCCGCCAAAAAAGTCGTTAAAAGACAAAATCGTTGACCAGCTCCTGGACATCTGGTCTAACTGGCAAAGCATTAAACGAATTATCTATCGTATGGAACGTGAAGAAATGAAAGTGCGTGCTCACGAGTCGGACATAATGGAGATGCGTGCATTTCTTAGCACATTGATGCGTCGTTCATTACTCGGTTTGGCAAGTATCGGGCTGGCGTTCATCAGCACTTTGCTCTACCTGAAGAACAATAATCTCACTGTTCTATTCGTCGGCTATTTTCTCGCGTTATTCATAATCTTGCTTTTAATCACTCTACCCATAAAACGCCGACGAAAATAAGCTCAACTTTAGACTATTATACCATTTTGCAAAATAAATATCGTAAATTCCCAATGTAAATATATAACAAGTGACATTTAGATTACTTTATCTCCTGTATTCCTGGTCTCCTTATAAATAAGAAACAAAACACAATAATAAGCGTTTATAAGGAAACCAGGAGAACAGGAAAGGCTGGATTATTTATGGCATTTCTTTTTTAAAACAGTATAGTTCCGAAGGAACGACCTGTCTGTAGCCCAGTGCGTCAGCACCGGGTATATTTCTTTCAATTATTATCTGCTCCTTACCCAACGATTAGGGAATGATGTACAGATTGCTTTATCTCCTGTATTCCTGGTCTCCTTATAAATAAGAAACAAAACCCAATAATAAGCGTTTATAAGGAAACCAGGAGAACAGGAAAGGCTGGATTATTTATGGCATTTCTTTTGCAAAACAGTATAGTTCCGAAGGAACGACCTGTCTGTAGCCCAGTGCGTCAGCACCGGGTATATTTCTT
>JAGHBZ010000218.1 GCA_021160705.1 Candidatus Sumerlaeota bacterium | reverse complement strand
GTACTATTGTCGGACTTATCGCCTCCGGGTATTCTGTGGAGAAAATTTTACAACTATATCCCTACCTGGAGGAAGAAGACATTCGTGAGGCATTAACTTACGCTGCATGGCGCACTGAAGAGATTGATGTGCCCCTTGAGCATTAATGAAGCTACTTATAGATATGAATCTTTCTCCGGTTCACAGAGAACCTTGGTCTCCTCAGAGAATAAGTTTATTTTCATTTGCTATGTAAGCACGGCAAGCGATTGTTACACATTCTCTATTTGAAATTTAACAAACGGAATTTGTTCTGTCTGAAGTTTACAAAAGAAATAACTTAAAGAAAGGACAAACTCAATTAGGGAATTTTAGGATAGGGGTTACTAATAAAGAAATAGCCCCCAAACGGGGGCTATGGGTGGGTATTGACCTTCCCGAGTTCTTCGCTTGAGTGAAGAACATCAGGAAGTGAGCCAATTTTGTGTTCTCTGAGTCCTGAGTGCAAAGAGCAATTGTTAAATTTCCCGGGACTTATTCCATAAATTCAATCAGGCGTTTACGTCTACTTGGGTGTCGGAGTTTGTTAAGTGCTTTAGTCTCAATCTGCCGTACGCGTTCACGGGTCACGTTAAAGATAGCGCCTACCTCTTCAAGTGTACGTGGAAACTCAGTACCTCCAATCCCAAATCGCAATCGTAGAACTTTCTCCTCGCGTTCAGTTAGAGTCTTGAGCACGTTTTCAATCTCCTCCTGCATAAGCGAATAGGAGGTAACCTGAATTGGAGACTGTGCTTCCTGGTCCTCAATGAAATCGCCGAAATGAGTATCGCCATCATCGCCAATGGGTGTCTCCAGCGAGATAGGCTGTTGAGCGATTTTAAATACACGGCGAATCTTTTCCACTGGCATACCCATTTTCTCAGCAATCTCCTCAGCAGTAGGTTCACGTCCGAGCTCCTGAACCAGATACCGTGATACACGAGACAGCTTGTTAATGGTCTCAATCATATGGACGGGGATTCGGATAGTTCGAGCCTGGTCCGCGATAGCGCGGGTGATTGCCTGCCGAATCCACCCGGTCGCATAGGTGGAGAACTTGTATCCGCGTTTGTACTCAAATTTATCCACTGCCCGCATAAGCCCGATATTACCTTCCTGAATAAGGTCAAGAAACTGCAGACCACGGTTGGTATAGCGTTTGGCTATAGAGACCACAAGGCGCAGGTTTGCCTCCACCACTTTCATTTTAGCCTCGTGTGCTTCGCGTTCACCGATGTTAATCTCATCCACAATCTCCCGCAACTCTTCATACGTATTGCCAGCCTCTCGTTCCAGACGGCGAATTGTACGCTGGGCAGTGCGAATCTCTTTGTCCATTCGGATAAAATCTTCAAGGGTATATCCGTATTTTTTCTTGAGTGCCGCCGCCTCAGGGCTGTTCTTTTTCACACGGCGCACTATACGACGGATGTCCTCTTCTGTGAGCATTGTTTTGAGGATAATGTCGCGTATCTGACGATTAGCCTCATCCAGCTGGATAAACACAGAGCGGACTTTATTGGCAATCTGCTCAATGATTGAGAAGTTGAAATCTATCCTGAGCAGGTGCTTATATATTTTGTCGCGCAATGTGTTAATCTCTTTTCTGATTTTAGTCTTCTCCTCTTCATCTAAAGTGGGGTCTTCCAGCACATCGAGTTTCTTCATCATCTCATTGTAGTGATTGAGGATGATATTGAGCTGTTCAAGTACGAATCCAGTGGTCTTATAGCGTTCATCCGGGTCGCTTTCATCCACATTTGCACGGAGCAGGTCATTGAGGCTAATAGCATTCTGCTCCACACGATAATAAATCTTCTTGAGCTCTGTGGCGGTAACGCTGGCTCGCGAGATGGCAGCGGTTATCTGATGTCTACCTTTTTCAATCCTTTTAGCCAGCTGAATCTCCTCTTCCCTTGTGAGCAACGGGACTTTACCCATCTCCATAAGGTAGAGACGAACCGGGTCGTCAATTCGCGCCCGCTCAAGCTCTTCAGCCCCGGGCTCCTCTTCCAGTTCAATCTCAGGTATCCCCTCCTCTTCCACCTCCACTTCTTCAAGGTCAGAGAGCTCTCCCTCGTCAAAGACGTCTATATCCAGCTCCTCCAGTTCATCCAGGAGTTGTTCCATATCCTTGGAAGTGACGTCTTCAGGCAAATGCTGATTAATCTCATCATAAGTCAAGTGACCCTTTGATTTCCCAAGTTCGATGAGCTCATCGAACCGTGAATCGCTTTTCTTATTTTTTACTGCCAATGTGTATCACCTCTTAACATAGAATTAATCGAGCCTAAGCCCGATTATATATTTTACCATAATGGTAATTCCGAAAAAAACCATATATTTCTTTTTTGATTTACTTAATCTTATCAGTCTACCTGTTTATCTCTGTTAATTTTTTTGAGCTCAAATGTGTCTCAGTAAGCAAATTCCGGGTAGATTGATATTCTTTATTCAATTGATAGTACCGATTAATATCTTCAATTAATTTCCGTCGCCTCATTTTTTCATACTGGAGCTGGAGTATCCTTGGAATCTCTTCAAGATGTGCGTGATAATCCGCACTGATATGTTCCCAGAGTGCAGCCTGACGAAGAGTATATGCAGCCTCCTCATCATCGCATTCCTCAAGTAAATGTGCAAGGTTGAGCTCTTCAATCTGCTCAGATTCAAAGAAGCGCTCTACCCAGTGTCGCACATTCTTATCCATCAGCCAACTGCAATCAATATGTTGCTTTAGCACCGGACGTGCCTCTGGACAGTCCAGAAGTATGCGTAACAATGCCAGCTCCCTCAACGGTGTCCTGGGTTTAGACGCATCAGCTATTCGTTGATACATCTCGGAACCACTCTGTTGGGCTGAAGTGGTTGTAGACCTCCCCCGCCCAGAACCACTCTGAATATACTGCTTTACCAGGAGTTCATCAAGTCTCAGTGTCTCGGCAAGCATCTTTATATATTGATTATAGTATATCACATTCTCAATTTCTGTCAATAATGGACGAAATAAATCCAGCACCGCGACCTTGCCTTCGGGCTTTTGCAGGTCATACCGTCTCCTGACTACACGAAGAAAGAATTCAATCAAATCAACGGATTCTTTTTCAATAAGCCGTCTCAGAGCCTCAGCGCCGTTAGCCATAAGAAAACTGTCGGGGTCGTATCCCTCGGGCAAAAGAAGGACTTTTATCTGCAGACGGTTGCGAAACAGCACTTCAGCACCACGCAACATTGCCTGTTCCCCTGCTTCATCCCCATCGTAAAGAAAAAGAACCTTTGAACAGAACCGTTTCAACAGTCGTGCCTGTTGCTCGGTCAGTGCAGTACCAAGTGTCGCCACACTATTTGTAAAACCAAACTGATGAAGCACTATTACGTCAAAATAACCCTCTGAGATAATTGCCATCTGCTTTCTGGTTATCTCGTGCTTGGCAATATCAAGCCCATATAGTATAGAGCCCTTGTTGTAAATAAGGGTTTCAGGCGAATTCAAGTATTTGGGCATTATCTCCTCAGAGAGTCCTCGCCCTCCAAACCCAACGCATTTACCCAGATGGTCACGAATAGCAAAAATCAGGCGCTGCCGAAATCGGTCATAATAGCCAGCGTCATCATTGTGTTTAATCACTAAACCAGCGTCCAGCAGTGCTTTCTCAGAGTACCCGCGTTCACGAGCGAACTCTAAAAAAGCCTTTTCCCGGGGTGGGGCATAGCCCAGAGCAAATTTTTTAATTGACTCCTGAGTGATACCCCGTTTCTTCAGATAATCCCGTGCTGGTTTGCCTGCCTTCTTCTCAGCGAGCCACTTCTGGAAGAACTCCAGCGCAAGCCCGTGAATCTCCACAAGCACATTTCGGT
>JAGHBZ010000317.1 GCA_021160705.1 Candidatus Sumerlaeota bacterium | reverse complement strand
TTTGAATGCCAGCGTTGTGGCAATTGTTGTCGGGGTGATGGGTTTGTCCGGGTTACCCCTGAGGAGGTGCGCGCAATCGCTGAGTTCTTGAATATTCCGGTCCAGGAGTGTTACAATCGTTATACCATTCAGGTTCACGATGGCTATTGGCTTAAGGATAAACCGAATAAAGATTGCATTTTTCTTGAGGGAAATTTGTGTTCAATTCACCCTGTTAAACCCCGGCAATGTCGTGATTTCCCCTGGAAATGGCGAACTAACGATGCTATCAACTATTGCAAGGGTCTGCAAAAGTGTCTCCTGGGGAAGAATAAATAAACTCCTGTACTCCAGAATTAAAAATTACTGGCTCACTGGTGTGCAGAAAAAATAGAAGTCATATAAAAGTGCGAAGTTTGTCTTTAAGAGTAGGCGACTCCATCTTCTATATAAAAGGGTGATGTTCTGCTCGCAAAACTCGGGGAAAAGAAATGCCGGAGCTAAAAAAAGGCGATATAATTGAACTAAAAATAGAAGGACTTGCTTACGGAGGTCGAGGCATTGGTAAATACGAGGGAATGGTAGTGTTTGTGCCTGACGTGGTGCCTGGGGATGTGGTGCGTGCACAGGTCTACCGCAAAAAATCTAATTATGCAGAAGCAGTTTCGCCAGAAATAATTCAGGCATCAGTCCTCCGAATTGCACCGCGCTGTTCCCTGCATAGTATCTGTGGAGGATGTGTGTGGCAAACTATACCGTATGATAAACAACTTGTGTTTAAGGAATCTATGCTCACTTCACTCCTGGAGCATCTGGGCAATCAGACTGAGGTTAACGTCAGCCCTATTATTCCCTCGCCTGATGTCTGGCATTATCGCAACAAGATGGAATTCACGTTTGGCAGAAACGCTGAAGGCGAGGTGGTACTGGGTCTGCATAGTACCGGACGATTTTATGAAATTATTGACGTTGAGCAGTGTTTCATTCATCCCCCTGTCTTTGACAAAATACTTAAAATTGTGCGTCAATTTGCCCGTGACTATCACCTTGAACCTTATGATTCCAGAACCCACAAGGGGCTATTACGCCATCTGGTGCTTCGTTCCAGCCGTACCAGTGGGGAGGTGCTGGCAGTCCTGCTCACCACTGAACCAGAACCAGAGATGCTCAAAGCCCTGCCGGGCATTCTCCGCAGAGAAATCCCCGAACTTCGTGGGTTTATCTGGGCGCTGAATACTGGTGTGGCAGATGTAGCCAGAGCTGAAAAAATCATCTTTTCTGAGGGGGATAATTTTATTATAGAGGAACTCAATGGACTAAAATTTCGTGTCTCTGCGTTCTCGTTCTTTCAGACCAACACCAGGGCTTCAGAACGCCTGTATCAAACTGTAAAAGAACTCGCAGAGCTAAGTGGAAAAGAAGTACTTCTTGATGCCTACTGTGGCACTGGTGGTATCAGTATATTTTGTGCAGGGCAGTGTTTAGCGGTTTACGGTATTGAGATTCTTCCAGAGGCTGTCTGGGATGCTCGCTCTAATGCACAAGCCAATGCTTTGAGTAATTGTCTTTTTCTGGCAGGAGATGTTCGTCGCACTCTCTCCTTGCTCAAGAACGTTGCCAAACACACAATCACTCGTCTGGTGATTGACCCACCACGAGGTGGCATAGACAAAAAATCTTTGCGAGCACTTCTCAATCTCAATGTGCCAGTGGTAATTTACGTCTCCTGCAATCCTACTACTCTGGCACGTGATATTCAGGCATTTACGGACTCTGGCTACCAGTTGCAGTTGATTCAACCTGTGGATATGTTCCCTCACACATACCACATAGAATCTGTCGCAAAATTAGTAAAGTAGTGGGGTCAGAGAGGCTGTCCGATAATGCGAAATTTGAGAAAATGTAACCAGACGGTTAATTCTGTAACATTAATAATTTCAGGTATCTTTTTGCGAACCAGATGGTTAATAATTTGTTAAAAATTGAATTGTCGGACAGCCTCTCAGACCTCATTTTCGCATTTTAGGGAGCAGGAGCAAAAATAAAGATTTCAGACGTGACCCCAATCAGGCATTGTAAAGGCTGAAGAAATTATCACAGCTTACTTAGAAAGAATTTTTGTTTAAGTAAAGCCCCAGTAATTAAGAAGAGAGCGAAAAATGGGAGATATATATTTATACTATGGAGATGACGAGGCGGGAGTGAATGAGGCGAAACTGAAGACGCTCCAGAGTCTATTGCCCCCTGAGGAGCGTGAATATAATGTGAGCGAGTTCTCGCCTCCGGCTAACAGATTTACCCTGCCATTACAGAAGGCGATGCCGGGTTTAATAGCGGAGTTGCGAACCCGGTCTATGTTTAAGGAAGGCACTCGCATAGCCATTGTTTATAACCTGGATGCATTTTATCAGAGCGAGCCTTCAGCGAAAAATAAGGCAAAAAAGTCTGTACTTAATGCATTTCTTGATTTTCTCAAGCATCAGTTTGTCTCTCTCCCCAATGTACTGATATTTGTTTGTACTGAGAACCCTGACAAAGGGCGCTGGGTAATCACCACATCACCGCTCACCTCATTTGTAAGAGAGGCGGGAAGCGTTAAGGTGTTTCGTTCGCATTTGCGTCAGCAGTTCATAGACTCTATTCTTGCACGCAACAGTGTCGGCACGGTCAGGGCACTTCGGCAATGGTGGGCAAGAACTAAATCTCCAGTGCCAGTGTTTAATGCGCTTGTGTATCTGGTGGAGGTATTACTTCAAGCAAAATTGCTAAGCGAGAAAAGGCGATACGGTCTCGCTGACAAAGACCTGAAGGAACGTTTCTTGAAACGCTCAATGACCGTAAGTTTTTTCAAAGAGTACCCACAACGCCAGAACAAAATTCTACACGCCTCACGGAATTATACGATTAAAGAACTTACGGTTGCACTGGAGGAACTCCTGAAGCTTAATGTATATGTCTATCCGCAACAGAGCGACAAATATGTACCGGATATTTCAGCATTACTGGAAAAGTTTGTCATAGAACTTACCGGTGGTACGCTATAGTAAAAATTTTGTAATTTATGAGCACTCACTATAAATCAGCCGACAGGGAGAGGACGTCTACAAGTTATGCCTGAGAGCAAAAGACAAAAAAACAAAAAACTGAGCTCACTCTTAATGAGGGTTTATACCACTTTGCTTGATTATTTTGGAGCTCAGGGATGGTGGCCCGGCGAGTCCAGGGAAGAGATTATTATTGGTGCGGTGCTGACCCAGAATACAAACTGGGCTAATGTGGAGAAAGCCATTGATAATTTGCGTGCCCATAGATTGCTGTCGCTTAAGAAAATCGCTACTATTGATGAACCCACGCTGGCACGTTTAATTCGCCCGGCAGGGTATTTTAATATTAAAGCCCGACGGCTTAAAGCCACTGCGGAATTCTTTGTAAGAAACAAAAATCTTAAAAATCCTCCACGTAACCATAGATTTATGCTAAATCTACGTGATGAGTTACTTCAGGTCTATGGGATTGGCAAGGAAACTGCTGACTCTATCCTGCTCTATGCTCTAATGTATCCGGTGTTCGTGGTTGATGCGTATACCCGGCGGTTCTGTTTTCGGCATAGATTGATTGAGTCTACCCGCGTAGACTACGAAGATATTCGCCTGCTCTTTGAGGACAATCTGCCCCGGGATGTGGAGCTTTTTAACGAATTTCACGCATTGCTCGTGAGACTCGGAAAAACGTTCTGCCGACCAAAAGCATTATGTGAAGAGTGTCCTTTGAACAGACGAGTTTTTTTCCTGTCAAAGCCGATTGCTTAATTTAGAGTTAGATTATGTATCTCAGCAACATAGAAATCAGGAATTTTCGCAACATTCAGGAGGTACAGCTCCAGTTATCCCCATCAGCGAATATAATCACGGGCGGGAACGCACAGGGTAAGACAAACTTTCTGGAGGCTATCTATTGTTTGCTGAAAGGTCGCTCATTCAGGACAGGGCTTGACCGTGATTGTCTGCCAGTGATTGTTCCAGCGCCAGTCTCAACCGAGCAAACAATCGCTGTAATTAAGGGGTCTCTGGTGAAACAGGATGTCTCGCATCCTATTCGGTTTATCCTCACTGGTGAAGCGAAACGCCTTTATTATGACGGTAAAGTAATTAAGCGATTGGCGGACTACTGGAGCGAGACAGCGGTCGTGGTGTTCACGCCTGAAGACCTCTCCATTGTTAAGGGCACCCCAGCCAATCGGAGAAAATTCCTTGATGTGATGGCTTCACAACTCTGGCAACCCTACATTACAAACTTAGTCCAGTTCAACGCATTATTAAAAAGTCGCAATGCTTTTTTGCGTCAGGTGGTTGATGGTTACGCCAGCATTGAGGAGCTGGAGAACTGGGATAAGGAACTCGCCATAGCCTCTGCTCATTTATTTTGTTATAGATGGCAACTCATTGAAAAATTACAATCCCTTGCCCCTTCTATATACAGGAGTCTCTCCAATGAGAACGAATCCCTCTCATTGCATTATGAGAATTTTCTTGATGCTAATGAACCCTTGAGTTTTGATGAAGCACGCCAATTCTATCTGGAGCTACTTGTTGCTCGTCGTGAACTTGACCTTGAACGGGGCATCACCACCACCGGTCCGCAACGCGATGAGCTGAGTATATTCGTTAATGGACTTGATGCACGAAGTTTTGGTTCTCAGGGACAACAACGCTCAATTGTTGTCTCATTGCGGTGTGCTGAGGCACTGCTGATGAAAGAATTCTTCTCTGACACCCCGATTCTTCTACTTGATGACGTTCTATCTGAACTTGATGCCAGACATCGAGAATGCATTCTTAAAACGCTCCCCAAGGACTCGCAAATCTTTCTCACCACAACTGATGCCGATATAGACTTTGGTTCTGAATGGCTGAACGTGATGTACTTCACCGCACACCAGGGAAAAATTTCAAAAAGGTGATTTAATAGTTGACTTTCGTTCATTCATAGCAGTAAAAAAATAAGATTTATATTTTATTAACAGTGTTTTGTGAGTTGTGAGTAAGGAGGTGAAATTATGCTTAACAAAAAAGGATTCACATTAATAGAACTTCTTATCGTTGTGGCAATTATAGCTATCCTGGCAGCAATCGCTGTGCCTAACTTTTTAGAAGCTCAGACACGCTCTAAGGTCAGTCGTGTCAAAGCAGAACTTCGTTCTCTTGCTACTGGACTCGAGTCGTACTTTACTGACCATAATGCTTATGTAACCGGCTATGGACATTATGTAGAGCCGATGCATATCTACGGGTTATTCCTGTTAAGTACTCCAATTGCATACTTAACCCAGCCTATGTTGCGCGACCCTTTCTGGGCTGTAACTGGTAGTGGAAGTTCCGGTGCCTGGCGCTCTCTTTATATTTATCGGGGTCACAAAAATGATTTTGAAGAGGATAGTGGTGCTTCCCCGGGTAAAGTGGTTGGCTGGTGTATGTGGAGTCGTGGACCGGATAGGTCCTCCGGGATAGGTAAATATGACCCCGGTGACTCCAAGACCTCATTTTTCTATATTGATGGGCTAATTAAGACAAATGACGTTGATGGTATGATAGATTCTGTGTATGATGCCACAAATGGAACGGTAAGCAATGGAAATATTTATCGGGTTGGTGGTATGCTTAATGAGTGTCTGAGGGCAATAAGCAGGATAGATTGATTTGCCTTGATAGTTGAGAACTCCTTTACTTTATGCGCAGGTCGTTTGCCTGCGCCTTGTTTTATGTAAAGCCTTTATCTACACTGCCAGCATACCTGAAACTTCTCTTTTTTCTTGATTTAAGTTTTTGCAACCCGGTAGGCTGATTTTCCATTATTTGGTTATACAACGTTAGACTAACAGAGTTTAAACCACGAAGGGCACGAAGTGAAATTTGATGAACTTTCCAATAAAGTCATCGGATGTGCTATAGAGGTACATCGGACTCTCGGCCCGGGCTTACTTGAATCTATATACCAACAATGCCTTGCGCGAGAAATGGCTCTTTCAGGAATAGCATTTAAACTGCAATTACCTTTACCAGTAGAATACAAAGGAACTAAATTAGATTGTGGGTAGCGAGTTGATATGCTTGTAGAAGATAAACTCATCGTAGAGCTCAAAAGTGTTGAAAAGATTCTACCTATTCACGAGGCTCAAATATTAACATATATGAAGTTAGCAAATATCAAGGTAGGTTTATTGATTAACTTCAATGTAGAAAGACTGAAAGAAGGAATAAAACGATTTGTTCTATAATGACTTCGTGACCTTCGTGTTCTCTGTGGTAAAAAAATAATAGGCTGGTAACAAATCCCTGCAGCTGACTGCTCTAGGAGTGATAGGTGAACCCGGACGGTAGACTAAAAAGATATACCACGAAGGACACGAAGGGTACGAAGTGAAATTTGATGAACTCTCATCGTAGAGCTTAAAAGTGTTGAAAAGATTCTATAAAATCTTTGTGATTTTCGTGCTCTTTGTGGTTAAAATAATAGTCTAATAACAAATCGCTGAAGCCGACCGCCCTACGCGCGGCGGCTGAGCTCAGACTTTTAACACATACTCACACAATGTAGTTTCTCGTGATACAGAAGGAGTAACAACAAGGATGAAAATTAAGGCAACAGAAATACGAAACGGCACACGGCTTGAACTGGATGGAGAGGTCTACGAAGTGGTGGATTTTCTCCATATTACACCCGGAAAAGGACGGGCGGTTGTGCGTTCTAAATTAAAACACATCTCCTCCGGGAGAGTGATTGAACGTACTTTCTCATCCAGTGATGTGCTGGAACGAGCAGAGATTGAACGTAAGAGTATGCAATTTCTTTACAGGCAGGGTGATAATGTTGTGTTTATGGATATGGCGACTTATGAGCAGGTTGAGCTCCCTGAGGAATTTCTTTCAGATGCGCTAAAATTTATGAAAGAAAATATGGAGATTACAGTCATCTGGTTCAGAGGAAAGCCCATTGGTGTGGAACTCCCACCGAAAGTTGAGCTCAGGGTAACAAAGACAGTCCCGGGGGTTAAAGGCGATACCGTCACTCAGGCAATGAAACCTGCTACCCTGGAGACCGGTCTGGAGATTCAGGTCCCTTTATTTATTGAAGAGGGCAACGTTATTATTGTAGACACCAGAGACGGTAAGTATGTTGAGCGAGCGTAATTTCTGCATTACTTTTATCCGTAATGCGTAAAAAATTCGGCATTTTTATTTTTTATTTCTTATGTCTTCGCCATACAAATATTTGTTCGGTCCGGTCGCTTCACGCCGTCTTGGTCTTTCGCTCGGCGTTGATATTATTCCGTTTAAGACCTGCACGTATAACTGTGTATACTGCGAGTGCGGCCCTACGACCCGGCTCACTGTTGAACGGCGGAGCTGGGTGAAGCCTGAAGAGGTGCTCGCAGAAATTGAGCATTTCCTGGCACGGCAGATTCCCACTGATTTTATTACTTTCTCCGGCTCCGGTGAACCGACATTGAACAAGGATATTGGCTGGCTTATTTCAGAAATTAAAAAACGAACTAATATCCCTGTATCTGTGCTGACCAATGGTTCTCTGCTATGGGATGAGTCAGTCAGACAGGCACTTTACTCCGCTGACCTGGTCATTCCATCTCTGGATGCTGTCAGTGACGCTGTTTTTAAAAGAATTAACCGCCCGCATCCGGCTCTTAATATCAACACTATCATTGATGGCATCGTTACATTTCGTCGGGAATTTCAGGGCAACCTGTGGCTGGAAATACTCCTTTGTAAAGGAATCAATGACGCCAGCGACGAGATTGAGCGTCTCGCTGATGCGATTCAGCGGATAAATCCTGATAAGGTGCAGGTGGGTACGGTCGTGCGTCCACCAGCAGTCCCCGGGATAAAACCAGTTGATAAGGAGTTTCTGGAAGATGTAGTTAATCAATTCGGCGATAAGGCTGAGATTATAGGCTTACCTGCTGGTAGCAAAAAGACAAGCGAAAAAATTGTTTCCGACAACGACATCATTAATCTCCTCAGACGACGTCCAACTACAGCTGAGGAGCTTGGACGGGCGTTTGATGTCTCGCCAGAGTTACTTGCAAAACAATTGTATCAACTTCAGCAACGTGGAAAAATCCTTGTCTTTCAATTTGAAGGCAACACCTTCTATAAGGTAAAGTAATTCTAAATTCCATACGTGGACTCTTCTAAAAAAAGAGATAAAGAGTATCCATAATGTTACCTTTATACGACACTATAAGGGCTCGCTCATTCCCTTTCATAAATATTGCTCTCATCATTGTCAATGTTCTGGTGTTCTTTTACGAAATCACATTAGGGGTAGATATTGACCGATTTATGCTCTATTACGGTATTGTGCCCGCCCGATATTCCAATCCTTTTATTGCCGCTAAGTTCACCCTCCTGGAGCAATCCGTACCATTCATTACCTCTATGTTTCTCCACGGTGGCTGGTTTCATCTGATATTCAATATGTGGTTTCTCTGGATTTTTGGCGATAACGTGGAAGACAGAATGGGTCATTTTCGGTATCTAATTTTTTATCTGCTTTGTGGGATTGCCGCCGGAGCAATGCACGTGCTGACTAAATGGCACTCTGACATTCCCACAGTCGGAGCAAGTGGCGCTATTGCCGGAGTTATGGGTGCTTATTTTCTTCTTTTCCCATTCTCAAGGGTTATTGTGTTGGTACCTGTTTTCTTCTTCCCGTTCTTTTTTGAAATCCCGGCATTCTTTTTTCTTGGGTTCTGGTTTCTGATGCAATTCTATGGTGGCTATGCTGACTTACTCGGAGTGGCTGGTGAATTTGCCAATATCGCCTGGTGGGCTCATATCGGCGGGTTCGCAAGTGGCATGGTTCTTGTATTTTTCTTTAAAAAATCTAAACGCAACTATCGGCGATTCTATGCTGATGAATTCTTCCCGTGGTGAAGATTAACTTAAAAATAGTAGAGCATTGCTCCCAGGTCTGCCATAATATATTTTTACATTAAATCAGGAGGGATTCTATGAATATGGACTTTTCAATGATTATCTGGTTGATTATTATCCTTATGATGATTCAGCCTGCATTAAAACGAAAAATGATGGAACAGGCTCGCTTACGCCTTATGCATAAGATTGAAAAACAACGCCAGAGTCGTGTGATTTTGCTTGTTCATCGCCAGGAGACTATGTCGTTTCTTGGATTTCCTCTGCTTCGCTATATTGATATAAATGACTCAGAGGAAGTAATCAGGGCAATTCGGTTGACCGACCCGGATGTACCTATTGACCTTCTCCTGCATACCCCGGGTGGACTGGTGCTTGCATCTTTACAAATTGCCCACGCTATTAAACGCCATCCAGCCAAAGTCACAGTGTTTATTCCGCATTACGCTATGTCTGGCGGTACATTAATTGCCCTTGCAGCTGATGAGATTGTTATGGATGAAAACGCAGTGCTGGGTCCCGTTGACCCGCAAATTGGGCAATACCCTGCGGTATCCGTTTTAAACGTATTGGAACAAAAAGATAAGAACCGTATTGATGACCAGACTCTTATTACCGCAGATATTAGTCGCAAAGCTATACGTCAGGTAAAAGCAGAGGTCTTTGAGCTGCTTCGCCCTAAATACGAGCAGGAGAAAGCAGAAGAACTTGCCGAACTCCTCTCAAAAGGACACTGGACCCACGACCACCCAATCACATTTGAGGATGCGAAAAAACTCGGACTTCACGTATCCAGCGATATGCCCACCGAGTTCTACCAGTTGATGAACCTCTTCCCACAACCTGTTAGATTTCAGCCCTCTGTACAGTATATCCCTGAACCACACCGTGCTCCAAGACGTATGAGAGACTGATGGTATGCAATTCATAGAATCATAATGCTCCGCAACGAAAAATATTTTGTATCCAGCCGGTGGCGTCTGATTGCAGGGGTGGATGAAGCCGGGCGCGGACCCCTCGCCGGACCCGTAGTCGCCGCTGCTGTTATCCTGCCGGAGAACGCCT
>JAGHBZ010000219.1 GCA_021160705.1 Candidatus Sumerlaeota bacterium | reverse complement strand
TGGCATTGGTCCGTCGTCCGCTCCTACTACCAGTATCGCGCCATCCATCTGCGCTGCTCCGGTTATCATATTCTTTATATAGTCCGCGTGTCCCGGACAATCTATATGCGCATAATGCCTATTCTCTGTCTCATACTCAATATGGGCTGTGGCTATTGTAATACCCCGGGCTTTCTCCTCTGGCGCCTTGTCAATTTGCTCAAATGGAACATAACTTGCCAACTTCTTTGACTCCTGGCGTTTGGTAATCGCCGCTGTCAATGTCGTCTTACCGTGGTCTATATGACCAATAGTACCCACGTTTATATGGGGCTTCGTCCTTACATATTTCTCTTTTCCCATAATTCCCTCCTGATACTCTTTTGACTTAAATTAATAACTGGGTAAATTTTAAAACAACCTTGCCCACAGGGTCAAGATATAAATTCAACTCAACATTAAAGTATTTAAAGTATAGACATAATGTGTTGTTATAGTAGTGGAAGAGAAAACTCGGGGCATATATTTTATTTATTGCGAAGCCGAGGCTCTCCGCATAGGTGGAACTCCGTACGGGAGTGCCTCTGTTCATCTCAACTCCTCCTTCGGGGTAATAAGCTATGCAATAGAAAAAAAAATACTGTTACCAGAGCAAAATCCTTGATACACATTGCTGACAGGTGTTTGTCTATCACCGGTCAATCCGCTTTTCTGTTTCTTAAAAAGAGGAGGTAGACACTGTTATATTCGGGCGAACTGCAGGAGTCTAAAGAAGTTAAGTGGAGCATTGCACAAATTGCTTTCTTCTCTCGGTTTGTTCTGGAGAGAGTAGGTATACAGGGTAGAGGTTAGTGCAAGAAATTACTGGAGATATACCTCACTGGGATTTTGCTTTACTCTCTGGGACGCACACCGACTCTACCTTATATCTTCATCTGAATCTATCTAATCGCCATCCGCTACTGTGGCTTGAGGATAAAATTTGCTTAGATAATTACGCACCTTTAAGTTTCTGAGCACTTACATCGGTTTTATCAAGGCTGTTAAAGTCAGCTTATTAATAGAGGAGCCAATCTCGCACCGCGGTTACTGTGGGGGTCAGTCCAGACTCAGGCAGAAAACCTGGTTCTCCTGCATAGTTGGGACTTGAACCTTTCGTACCATCAGTTGGCTCGCCAGTGGATGAGAGGCTTATATAACTCACGGAGGCGATTTGCCCACCTGCAGAGTTAAGTACTGAACTCTCTACTTTATAATCAGGACTGCTTGATTTTACTGCTACTGTATTTATAAGAGCTGAGACCCCAAGTAAAAGCAAAGCAACTAAAATGACAATTGATTTTGTTTTTTGTCTCATCTTTTGCTCCTTTTGAGTTGAGAGACCAATCCTTACGGTTCAGAAGCCAGCACTGTAACCGTGCCATCAGAAAACTTCACGCATAATTGAGTCTTTCCACCCTGGTCACGGGCAAAGAGATATAGATAATTAGGTGGTGGGTCAGAGGGTTCGGTCATTTCCCGCATTCGGATGTAGCCATCCGTGCCGATTGAGCCATTACTTCCATATAACACCAAAGTGGAGCCGCCGCCGGAATTATACATCCACAAATTACAGGCGTTACCGGTTCCACCAATCTCCACAGAACTTCCCTGAGCTTTGAGTGTAGTATTGCCTGCGGAATTAAGCACTTCCACCTTGCCTACAGCCCCGGAGCCACCAACCTTAAACTCAGCAGTGTTACCGTCCAGTTCTGCGGTCACTTGGTCAGAGGAATTTACCATTCGGAAGTCCTTTGCGGCTAAGGTATTTGCTTTGAGCTTCTTGATATAAGCCTTTTCACAGGGGAAATGGGTCTCATTGAAGTTCAGTTGCCAGCTATTCAGCACCGTATTGGTGGGGAGTCCTGTGCCTGTGGAAATGGTAAGTGTCCAGCTCCCATTAGCGTTTTCGCCTAAGAAGTCGTCCATTGAACCACTCTCAGGGAATTGGTCTTTATCAAAATTCAGGACATACGAACCACCCCAAGCCGTACCTACCAAAGTCACTTCAGTCGAAGCCGGTGAACGTAACCGTATATACATAAGCTCACCTACCGGATTTACATCAATATCCACTGTGATATTGGTGATGTTAGTAGGTCCGTCAGAAATGGTGATTGTGGATACAGCTGTAGTTCCCGGAGTAATGGTTTTTGGGGTATCGCCACTGGTATAACTCTTTGCGTCACCGCCGACCTGAAGTTCCTCTGCACTATGGCATTTGAAAGCATACCCTACACTCACGATACGCTGGCGAGGGGTCATCTCCGGGTCAGAGCCAATTTTTACTCCCAACCATCGAGCTGGATTATGAAATGTGGTTAGAGGAATTGGAGTCACACTACCAAGAAGCACATTGAGACTGCCGTTATTGATATTAACATCGGAATGGGTCTCAGTCCAGATGACGTTGCCACCTGTGGCTGCATCGTAAATGGTAAACACTATATCGTACGTTCCATTCACAGGATTACCGCCACTATCAGTAATCTTTGCCTGGTAGTTTATCAGCTGAGGCACCTCCGCATTAAGGTTGAGCAGGCACAACGACAGAAATATTAGTCCCACAACTGAACACATCCCTTTTTTTGACAACATCTTTCTCGCCTCCCTTTCTTCTAAAATTAAATTGTTTTTAGACTTAGTAAAATATAAGTTATTTTGCTACTTTATGTCAACACTGATTTATATGGTTTATGTCAATTTAATAATAGTCTCATAAGAGAGCAATTGCCTATTAGCACTGGGGTTTAGCATTTTTTCTTATTGAGAAAACTCAATGTTATTGAAAAAAGTGTGATAGCTAAACGGCATAAAAAACGTAAACACATCTCCTTAAGGAATATGGTGAAAGTATAGTAAGTCCTGTTCTTCTTTTCCAAAAGTGCAAACTTTTGTGATGATGAGGGTCTACTTATCCAAATTGTAAAAAAAACCAGCTCCAACTCTAAGAGGGAAAACTCTGGTATAATTTTAAGCTTTGATATTGAGACGGGAAAAATAATGTTAGAAGTTCGCTATGTCCTTATGTGATTTACAATTTGCGAGGATTAAACTTTGAGCTACTTTCACATTAAACGCTGAAGGAGAGGGAAGTAAAGTTCCTGGTAAATATAAGCGTGGAGTTGCCAGATACTTTGTGCGTCAAGGTCTTAGACAGGTCAAGAGGCAGGGCGCGTGCGCCCCATTGCCCATCGGCGTGTGGACTCGATTTTTTCTTTCATCGTTGCGGAGAGTGGATACGTCTCGGCTAACGACTTAAGAATCATCTCCGTGTCAATGTCGGTCTCCTGTTCAAAGGCGTCGTAAAGTGCAGAGATTATTGTTTGTTCAATTTCCGCGCCACTAAACCCTTCAGCCGCCCGAGAGAGTCTCTCAAGGTCAAAATCCGCTGGGTCGCGGTTTCGTTTGCGCAAATGGATGGAGAATATGTCAATACGCTCCTCAAAGGTCGGCAGGTCTACAAAAAAGATTTCGTCGAACCTGCCTTTACGCAATAACTCAGGGGGCAGGACATCTATATCATTTGCGGTGGCAATAACAAACACCGGCACTTCTTTCTCCTGAAGCCAGGTAATCAGCGTTCCGAACACACGTGCAGTGGTACCTGAGTCGGAGTAAGATGAGGATTGCAAACCCGCAAATCCCTTATCAATTTCGTCTATCCAGAGAAGAACCGGGGAGATTGACTCTGCTATGGAAATGGCACGCCGTACATTTAACTCTGATGAACCAACAAAACTGGAGAAGAGTTTCCCGGTATCCATACGGAGCAGGGGCAGTGCCCAATAGTTAGCGACTGCCTTGGCACAAAGACTTTTCCCACATCCCTGCACCCCAAGAAAGAATACACCTTTAGGCACAGGAAGCCCAAAAGCACGTGCTCGCTCGCTGAACGCCAATCTACGTTTAGATAGCCATTCTTTCAGTCGTTTTAGTCCACCTACGCTCTCTAAATCTTCCTCTGGTTCAATATAATCAAGGATTCCTGTCTTTCTGATAATCTGCTTTTTCTCGGAATAAATTATCTCCGCCTCGTTAGCAGTGAGTTTACCGGTAAGAACAAGCGTCTTGGCAAAGACGTTCTCGGCTTCGTTCAGGGTGAGTCCCACCGCAGCGTCCAGGATTTTATCGCAGGACTCAGAGTTAAGGTCTATTTCAAAATTTGGATTCCCTTTGAGCTCCTTGCTAATCTGGGTGAGCAACTCCAGCAGGTCTTCTCTTGTCGGCAACGGAAAGTCAACAATGGTAAGCTCTTTTTCCAGCTCCTGCGGGATTTCAAGAATAGGCGAAAGAATTATCACAGAGGTGTACGTATGCCGTAATTTAATTGCCAGGTCTCGGAGAGTACGAATCACCACGTTATCTTTAATGAATGCGTGGAAATCTTTCAGACAAAAAATGCAGGGTTCATTTACCTCCATTATTTCTTTGAGGGCAAGGATGGGGTCTTTAGTTCCTTTTTTGCCTTCAACACTTCCGAGTCCTGAATGGTAACGCGCTATCCCGTTGCTGATTTTCCACTCATAGACTTTTTTGCCGAGAATGTGAGCGATGCGTTCTATTTCGTTCATCACACGCTGTTCTTCCCAGCTGACCACATAAATCAGAGGGTAGCGCGCACGAATCAGTACCTCAAGCTCACTCCTCTTTTTTGTCCCTGTCTTTACCGCTTCCATTTTTTATTACCTTCGTATGCCTACATAAACTACTTTAGTTTATTTT